>NZ_JBUDSW010000005.1:0-31203 GCF_054921475.1 Desulfobaculum sp.
GTTTTCCTCCTCATAGGCCCGAATCTGCCGCACAGCGCTCAGGCCATCAAGAACCGGCATCATGATGTCCATAATGATGAGCGAATAGGGCCGGTGCTCATCATGGGCAATCTTGAACGCCGAAACGGCTTCCTCTCCATTGACCACGATGTTGATCTCGAAGAACGGAGCCAGATTCTTGCGCAAGACTTCCCGCGAAATGAAATCGTCCTCGACCACAAGCGCTCTCATGCATTCCTCCGGTTCTTCGCGTCGTCCGTACGTAGCGCTCTCCTCATCGCCCCATCAGGCCCGGCCATATGGCCGGGCTTCACAGGGCCGCACCTGCTCCGCGCCCTTCACTCCAGACAACGGTCAATGTAATGCACCAATTCCTCTTCCTGCATCGGCTTGGCAAGGAAGAACGTCGCCCCAAGCTCCAACAGGGAACTGATGTCCTTCACCCCCACCACAGCCGACATGATGATGACCGGCAACTTCATGAACTCGCTATCCCCACGAAGGGTTTTGATGAGCTGTTGGCCGTCCATTTCAGGCATCATGATGTCCGTGATGAGCAGATCAAAATTATTGGCGGCCTTGAGCGCCTCGTACGCATGTCGCCCGTTGGGGCTGACAAACGGCGTGTGCCCAAGCTTGGTGACCATCTTTGATACGGTCAACTGCGCCACATAGTCGTCTTCCGCGATCAGTATTCGTGCCATGGCTACTTCCCCCACGTGTCAAAATAGCATGATTTCACCGCATCATTCCACCGAAAAACAGCTTTTACGATGGCGCCACACACCCGAAAATCAGATATCCTGTAATTCCCGAACCATGGCATCCAGCCCGCGCCGAAGCTCGCCAAGCAGGCGCGGTATTTCCGCGATATCTCCGTTCTTTCCGGCCTGCTCCAGTTGCTGCGACACCTCAAAGGGCATGCCCATGGTAAAGCACCCCACCGTCCCCTTCAGGGCGTGGGCGCGTTCGCCAAGGGTCTTGGTGTCGCCGTCCCGTAGCGCCGTCTCAAGCTCATCAAGACGCTGGGGCACTTCGTCGATGAATATCTTGGCGTTTTCGCGCAGGAAGTCCTGCTCACCGCCAAAGCTCTCCTTCATTCGGCGCGCGTCCAAAATGGGCGCGTCCTGTTCCGGCGCGTCTGTATGCATACCGTTCTCCGCTTCCTGCGCCGCATCGCTGGCCGGCGGCGCTCCCGCGTAGTCCCCGGCGGCGACCATTTCCATAGCGTCAAACATCTCCTTCGGCGTCACGGGCTTGGGGACAAAGCCATCCATCCCCGCGGCCTCAAAGCGCTCGCGGTCGCCCTTCATCGCGTGGGCCGTCATGGCAATGATGGGGATATGCTCCCCGGTTTCCCGCTCCCGCTCACGGATGATGCGCGTGGCCTCCACGCCGTCCATCTCCGGCATCTGCACGTCCATAAGGATAACGTCGAACTCCTCTTCATCCAGCGCGCTGAGCGCCTCCACACCGTTATTGGCAATGGCCACTGTGTGCCCAAAGGTCGCCAACATGGCCTTGGCCACGTTCTGGTTGATGGGCGTATCCTCGGCCAGAAGCACGCGCAGCTCACGCGAGGCCACAAGCTCTTCGGGCTTTTTGGCCTGCCGCGCCAGCCCAACGTTCTCCCAGCTTCCAAGGGCCTGTGCCACACTGCGCAGCAGCTCCGCCGGGCCCACTGGCTTCACAAGGCACGCCACCGCGCCAAGAGCGCGAGCCCTGCGCTCCTCCTCCTGCGTGGCGGACGATGTAAGCATAATAATCTTCATCCCCGCGAACTCAGGCCGCCGCCGCACGGTATCCATCAGCGCCAGCCCATCGGCCTCGGGCATGACGCGGTCCACAAGGGCAAGCTCATAGGGTTGCCCGCGCACCACGGCGCCCTCCATCAGCCCCACGGCCTCGGACACGCTGGACGCCTGCACCGGCACCATCTTCCACTGCTTGAGGCTTTCGGCCAGTATGCGGCGGTTCATCTCGCTGTCGTCCACGATGAGCACCCGCACGCCCTCCAGCACGCTCACGTCCGGGATGGCCGCACGGCTGGGCACAACCACGTCCGCCTCTTCCATAAGCACGTTGAAGCTGAAGGTGCTGCCCTTGCCCGGCTCGCTCTGTACGGAAATTTCGCCGCCCATCAGACTGACAAGCTGGGTACAGATGGCCAGCCCCAGTCCGGTGCCGCCGTAGCGCCGCGTAATGGTGCCATCGGCCTGCACGAACAAATCAAAGATGCGGCGCTGGTCCTCGTGATTGATGCCAATGCCGGTGTCCGACACCTTGAAGTGCACGTCGACCTTGTCGTCCACAAAGCCGCGGAAATCGACGCTGATGACGATTTCGCCGCTGTCGGTGAATTTCAAGGAGTTGCCCACAAGATTGATAAGGATTTGCCGCAGGCGCTTGGGGTCGCCCATAAGGCTGTCCGGCACCTCGGGGGCGATGTGCATCATCAGTTCCAGCCCCTTTTCCGCCGCGCGGGGGCCAAGGGTCTGCAGGTCGTTGTACAGGGAGTCGCGCAGGCTGAAGGGCGCAACGTCGATTTCCAGCTTGCCCGCCTCTATCTTGGAAAAGTCCAAAATGTCGTTGATAACGGTAAGGAGCGCCTCGCCCGAAACGCGGATGGAGTCCACATACCCGCGCTGCATATGGCTGAGTTCGGTGCCAAGGAGCAGTTCGGACATACCGATCACACCGTTCATAGGCGTGCGTATCTCGTGGCTCATGTTGGCAAGGAACTGGCTCTTGGCCCGGTTGGCGCCTTCGGCGGCTTCCTTGGCGATTTGCAGTTCCGCCTCAATGGTCTTGCGGTGGGTGATGTCCGTGTGCGTCCCGACCACACGCGTGGCGGTGCCGCTGCCGGCTTCGTCCACAATCTGCGCGCGGCCCATCACCCAAACCACGGATCCATCCTTATGGAGCATGCGGTAGTCGTTGCGGAAGGGCTCCACCCGCTCAAGCTGCCGCCGGTAGGACTCCAACACCCGCTCGCGGTCCTCGGGATGCAGCAGGCGCGTCCACGTTTCGACACTGGCGGGCAGCTCGCCTTCCTCATACCCAAACATATGCAAAAATCCGGGGCTGAAATAGACCTCAGACTCGCCGACCTTCCAGTCCCACAGGCCGTCGCTTGTGGCGGACATCGCCATCTTAAAGCGCTGCTGGCTGCGCATAAGCGCGTCTTCGGTGTCCTTGCGTTCGGTGATATTTTGCATCACCCCCACAACGCCCACCTCGCCGTCTATCTGCTCCACCATGGACCGCGACACAATAAAGACGAAGCGCCCCCCGTCCTCGCGCAGGTACTCCGCCTCATAGGTCAACCCCGCGTGCTCTCCCGCAAAGATGGCGCCATCGGCATGCATGCCCTGCTCTGCAAAGTCGCGGGGCACACATTCGCCTTCCTTGCGGCCAAGAACATCCTCGCGCTCCTTAGCCACAAGCTCGAGAAACGCTGCGTTAACGGTGACGTAACGCCCCGCCTCGTTCTTGAAGAAAACCGGAATCGGCAAGCAGTCGAGGAGTACCTGCATAAAGCCAAAGCTGCGCATCAGGTCCGCTTCGGCGCGTTGCCGTTCGCGCACCTCGCGCGCGAGACGGCGGTTCCAGTACAGGATAAGGACCAATACGACGAGAACGCCGCCCCCAGCCTGCAAAGCAATGCGCCACACCTGCCCCATCGCCATGCCGGTCTGTACCTTCACGCCCACCCAGTGGCGGAAGATGGCTTCACGCTCGGCGTGGGGGATGGAGTCCAGCGCCTTGTTCACAATACCCGCAAGCTCCGGCCAATCCTCGCGCACGCCAACGGCAAGGCGCAGCTCATGCTGCAGCACGCTGGCAACGCGCAGGTTGGTGATGCCCTGCTGTCTGATGGAGTAGCTGGCCGTGGCAAAATTACTGAGGCAGGCATCGGCCTCACCAAAGGATACCGCCGCCCACATCGCCTCGGGAGAATCCACGGCCAAGACGTCAATCTCAGGATACCGCGCAAGGATATCGTGCGCCGCACCATTGCGCACAGCGGCCACCTTGCGGCCAATGAGGTCCTCCAGCCCGGACATGTAGTCCGCGTCATCGCGCGCAACAATGACCCACGGCGTCTTCACATAGTCCTTGGAGAAGGTCAGCCCGTGGCCGCGCTCATAGGTCGGCACGTCGCAGGCTATGCCATCAAGAACGCCGCCGCGTACCTGCCGCATCAGCTCATCCCAGCCATCCACCATGACGATGCGCACGCTCAGTCCCGCGCGCTGCGCCACCCGCCGCACCACCTCCACCGCCATACCCGTAGGCCGGCCGGATTCGTCCTCCAGCACAAAGGGCGGATAGTCGCGGGGCACGCCAAGGGTCACCGACGGATGCCGCGCCAGCCAGCCGCGCTCCCACGCCGTCAGCCGAAACACCTTGGCCCGCGGCCTGTATACGTAGTCTTCCGGATTGGTAATCCAACGCTTTTCCAGTTCCAGCAGTTCGTTGTCCGAAATATTGGCAAAGCCTTCGTTGACGGCGGCAAGCAGGCTGGAACTGTTCTTGGCGACGCCGGGGCGCAATTCATCCGTATGTTCCCATGTGGCCAGCTTCTGAAACAGCGCCTGCGAATCTTGCTTCAAAAGCGCCTTGCGGACCTCCAAGGTCGGGCCGACCACGGCGTCCAATCCATCAGCAAGAGCGGCTTCCACCGCGCCCTGCACGTCCTGAAACAGCACCTGACGGATGTACGGGGCTTCCCACTCCAGCGCCTTGATAACGTCGGGGTCGTCCACCACGGCGGCGGTTGTCCCCAGCATGTCGTCCAGGGCCTGCGGGGCATATTTGTCAGAACGGTAAAACAGCGCCCACTGTTCGCCATACACGGGCGAGGCAAAGGCCAGCTTTTGCGACTGGCCCGGCTCGTTCGGCAGCCCTGCGGCCACGTCGGCCATCCGGGTCTGCACATCGCGGATAACGTCGTGCCGGTCATTCAGGATGAAGCGGACATCATGGCCGCTGCGCTCGGCCCACAGCCGCCAGATGTCCACCAGCAAGCCCGCTGGCTGGCCGTCGTCCGTGGCAAAGCTCAAGGGTGGATTGTACCTGTCCATCGCGACCAAAAGGGGGCCGCCGCTCACCACGCTCTGCCTCGGGTGCCATTTGCGGCGCATGTAGCGCAGTTCATCGGACCCAATAGCCGCCATGCCCTCGCGCAGCGCCTGAAAGAGCAGCGCGTCGTCCCCGCGCACGGCAGCATGGATGCCGCCCGTCCACAGGGGGCGGTCCTGATGGTAACTAAACTCCTCCAGCTTCCCCGCACCGCGCAAAAGGCTGAGGCCCGTCTCCACCGGCAGGACAAACGCCAACAGATTATCCTGCGTCAGCGCCTTTTCCAGTTCCTTGATGGACGGATAAAGGGTGCGCATCTCCGGCGAAAGCCCGCTCACAACGGCCTCTTGCACAGGCCAAGAGTATCCTACAGGCAACCCGTGCAGGTCCCCCATGGTCTTGACGCCGTAGAGCTGGCGGTTAAAGAAAAAGTTCTCCTCCACGCACAACGGAAGCCGCAAATCCATGGCTCCGGTCAACGGCTCTTCGTCCGCCTGCCGGAATATATGCATGACATCCACCGTGCCCGCGCGCAGGTCCGTCTCGCCCCAGCCTTCGGTATAGACAAAGTTGACCGGCACCCCCGTGCGCACACTCCATGCCCGCCACAGGTCCGGCAGCAGTCCTTGCGCCGTTCTGCCCGCACGCTTCATGGAATACGGCGGCAACGCCTCGGGCAGGGCCACGTTGACCTCGCCCAGCTCCTCAAATTGGCGCTCGCCAACAAGCGCCTCCGCGTTATGCCCAACCCATTCGCTGATGACGGCGGCCACTTCCTCATCCGTCACCGCCTCCATGGCGGCATTCAGCCGCCTTGCCAACTCGGTCCGGCCCTTTTTGACGCCAGCGAAAACCTTGCCGCTGACCACGGGCGGGGAGACAAACTTCACACGCCCGGTCGCGCCTGCCTCCGCCAAAAAGGCCGAGGCCACCTCGCGCGCCATCACAGCGGCGTCCACCCGCCCCTCCGCAAGGGCAAGGCACAGCTCGCGGTAGTCATTAAAGGCGGTCACGTCGCTGTCGAGGTTCGCCCTGCGGATGATGTCCTCATTGGCGTTACCGGCTATAACGCCGATGTCGTAGCCATTGAGGTCCGCGATGCGCTGGGGCGGCATATTCCCAAAGGCGTCCTTGACGTAATACAGGTACAGCCCGGTCTGGGCATACGGGCCGACCGGCTCCAGCTTTTCCCCCATGCCCGGAACGCGAAAATACGCGGCAAGGATGTCCGCTTCGCCATTCTCCACGCGCCGGAGTCCCTCGGCCATGGACGTAAACGCAAAAGTCAGCTCAAAGCCGCTGCGTGCGGCCAGCATCTGCCAATAATCCACGGCAATGCCGCGGGCCTCGCCATCCGGCCCCGGGAAGTATACGGGCCGGGTATCCATAAACACCACCCGGAGCGGTCCTCCCGCACCCTCCACATCTTGCGACGCCGCGCGGCCCACAGCGCAGCACAGCACCAGCGCAAGGACGAGGGCGGCACACAGCCTTGCCCCCATACAGGTGCGTGGGCCGCCCCGGTGCGGCGCAAAGAATCCGGCCTCACCCTTCGTCGGGATAGGCCTTTTGGATGGCGTGTATTGCATCAAGGTTGCTCAGCAAAAGGTCCACAAGTGCAGGTTCAAATAAGCCGCCACGCTCCTTGCGAAGCAGATCAAGAATGCGCTGTGTCTCCCACGCTTCCTTGTACACACGGGGTGAGGACAACGCGTCGAACACATCCGCAAGCGCGGTAATGCGTCCAAAAATATGAATTTCCTCGCCCTGCAATCCATTGGGATAGCCCCCGCCATCCCAGCGCTCATGGTGCTGTAGGGCCACCACCGCCGCAGAACGGATAATCTTGCGTCCGGAGGTGCTGAGGATTTTATAGCCGATGGTGGTGTGGGTCTTCATGACCTCGAACTCCTCCTTGGTCAGCCGCCCCGGCTTAAGCAGGATGGAGTCCGGAATGCCAATTTTCCCCACGTCGTGCATTGGCGAGGCAAGGCGAAGCAGCCCGGCTTCGGGCTCCTCCAGGCCATATTCCATGGCGAGATAGTATGAATACTCCGCCACGCGCCGCACGTGGTTTGCCGTTTCGTGCGAGCGGCTCTCCACCACATCGCCAAGGGTAAAGATAAGCTCTTTTTGGGTGTTGATCAGTTCGTGATTCAGGGTGAGGTTGTCGAGGGCCATCCCCGCATTGGTTCCAAGGATGCTCAGAAGCCGATGCTCAAGGTCCTCCAGCGGACGGCAGCACTCCAGATACACATGGCTTGGGATGTCGCTTTTGCCCTGAAAACTCACCGCAAAGGCCCGCCCGTCGCGCTGGATACCGCCATTTTGGGTGGCGCTGTGCATGGCCTTTACGGCGTCTGGCGCAATCTCGCGCGCATCGCGGCCAATGCGCTCGCGGTATTGACCGATGCCCGCCACAATGGGCATTTCGCCATGACGTTCCATCACGGCAAAGCCATCGGCCTCGCACGGGGCATGCTTTCGGCACTCCTGCCGCACAAGGTCCCTGAACGCGTGCAGCCACTCCTGACAAAACTCGTCCGACGACCGCTGCGCCAAAAGATGCCCCGAGGATTCAATAACACGCTCCAGCCCGTGCATGCTGCGCTCAATGGTCACAAGGTCCTTGTAGGACCGCACCGCGCCGATGATGGTCGTATACAGCCGCTCTTCCGTGAGCTCCGTCTTTTGCTTGTAGTCGTTGATGTCGTACTGCACCACGACCTGCCGCTCCGGAGCGTGTCCCGGCTGCCCGGTGCGCAGGATGATGCGCACGAGTTGGTTGTCCAACTCCTCACGGATGAATTTGACGTATTCAAGCCCCGCCTGATTCGTCTCCATAACGACGTCGAGCAAGATGAGCGCGGTATCCGGATGCTGGCGAATCAGCTCCCGCCCTTCCCGGGCGGTGTAGGCACTGATGCATTCAAAGCCGCGGCCATCGAAGGTGAAGTCCCGGACCACCATCCGGGTGACGGTGTGCACTTCCTCTTCATCATCAACGATCATGAGCTTCCAATCCGGCTCATGGACCGCATGCTCTTCTTCATGCTCGGCAGCAAAGAGATCATTCTGCCTGCTTTGGCTCATACGCAACGTACCCCACGGTCTGCGTTACTCGGTTCTGCGAAGGCACAGGGAAAAATAGAACTGGCTGCCACTGTGCTCGTCGCTTTCGACCCAAATCCCGCCGTTCATCCGCTGGATAATGTCCCGCGTGATGGCAAGGCCTAGCCCCGCCCCGGATAAACGCTTGGTCATGTAGTCCTCGGCAAGCGCGAAGGGCTCAAAAATATGCTCGCGCTTATCCGCAGGTATACCCACCCCCGTATCACTCACCACAAAAAACAGCGCCACCCCGTCCGCGCAGCGCGGCATGGGGGCCTTGCCTTCAAGGCTTTCGGCAAGGTCCGGCGTGAGTTCCTGCACAGCAAGGCTCACCGCGCCCTTGTCCGTGTACCGAATGGCATTGACGAGCAGGTTCACCACAACCTGCCGCAGCCGCGCCGGGTCACCCAGCAGGCGCTCGGGCACCATGTGGTCAACGCTCCAGCGCAGTTCCAGTTCCTTCCACCCGGCCTGAATTTCCATCACCTCAATGACCTTGCGCAGCTCCGCCCGCAGGTTGAACGGACGCTCATTAAGCTCAAGGCTGCCCTCGCGCAGGCTGGAGAGCTCAAGAGCATTGTTGATGATGGCAAGCAGCCCTTCGCCGGACTTTTTGATCATCTTGCAGTATTCAAGGTTCTGCCCGGTGAGGGAGGCGTCCAGCAGAAGATTGGTCAGTCCAAGGATGCCGTTGAGGGGGGTGCGCAGTTCGTGGCTCATATTGGCGAGGAATTGATCCTTGGCGAGGTTTGCCACCTCCGCCTTGTCCCGCGCCACTTCAAGCTCCCTGCGGCTGTCCTCAAGATCCTGCAAATGCCTGTAGGACCGTACGGCAGTGGTTATCGACGTAAACAGCCTGTCGTCGGTCAGCTCGGTTTTGTACTTGTAGTCGTTGATTTCGTACTGCTCGATAACGGCCTTTTCCGGGGCTTCGCCGGGCTGTCCCGTCCGCAGGACAATACGCACGAGGGTATTTTTCAGGTCCTCACGCACCCAGCGCGCAAGGTCCAGCCCCGCCGTGGAGGTCTCCATAACGACGTCCAGCAGGATGGCCGCGATGTCATCGTGCCGCCGCAGGATGTCCTGCGCCTCCTGCGCGGAATAGGCGTGCAAAAACTGAAGCCGGTGTCCCAAAAACCGAAAATCGCCCAACACAAGGCGGGTCAGCGCGTGCACTTCCCGCTCATCGTCCACGACAAGCAGCTTCCATGCGCCGGAATCCGCCTCGGGCTGCTGCCCTTCACTGGCAAAGGCAAAGGGGCGCTCGTCGCGAGGCTCATCGTCTGGCGGCCAGCCTTGTCTGCCCATGCTACTTCCCCACCAGCTTTGGTACGGTTATGAAAAAGCGGGTCCCCTCGCCGGGGCTGCTCTCGCACCGGATGTCCCCACCCAGTTTCTGCGTCACAAGATTAAAGACAATCTGCATGCCCAGCCCGGTTCCGCCACGGGCGCGCTTGGTGGTAAAAAACGGCTCGTACATGTTCCGCAGGGTTTTGGCGTCCATACCCGCGCCATCATCGGTGTATTCCACCACAACGTCGTCGCCGTCCTCGCGGGCGGCAATCGTAATCTGGCCGTTCTCGCGGTCCTCAAAGCCGTGCATCAGGGAGTTCATGACCAGATTGGTCAGCACCTGCACAAACGCGCCGGGATAGCTTTCAATGGTCAAGTCATCCGGACAGTCCACAACCACTTCATGCCCGCCGCGGCGGTACTCATGCCGCAGGCTCAGGAGCACCTCGCTGATGTACTCCGCCACGCCGAAGGCGCGCTTTTCGCCGGTGGTCTGGTCCACGGCCACTTTCTTGAAGCCCTGAATGAGTTCCCCAGCGCGGCCGAGGTTGGTCAGAATGGATTGTGACGCCTCATCGACGTTATCCAAAAACGCCTCCAGCTTGGACCGCGTCAGCGCCTCCTCCTGCAGCATGCCGCGCAGGTCGTGCACCTTGCGCCCCAAAAACGAGGCCGCTGTAAGCCCCAGCCCGACTGGGGTATTGATTTCATGGGCGACTCCGGCCACCAGTCCACCAAGGGACGCCATTTTCTCGGACTGCACCAGCTTTTGCTGCGTGCGGTGCAGCTCGTCCAGCGACTCCTGCAACGAGCGGTTTATCTCCCTCTGCGTCCGCTCCAGAGACAACAACCGCTCACCCACTTGCAGCCGCACTTTGAGTTCCGAGGCATCAAACGGCTTGACCACATAGTCGTCCACTTCGCCCTCCCTGAACCCTCTGACCATGTCGTCAATGTCCGACTTCGCAGTCAGCAGGATGATATAGGTATACAGCGTCTCATTACTGGCCCGGCGCACGCGCCGCGCTAGTTCCAGCCCATCCATTTCCGGCATCATCCAGTCCGTCACCAGCATATCCACCGGCGTCTGCACCCCGGCATACAGGTCGTACGCCTCCCTTCCGTTGGCGGCCTCAATAACGGTATGCCCCCATGATTCAAGGGTCTTGCGCAACACATTGCGTGGTATGGTCTCATCTTCGGCTATGAGAATACGCACGGGGCTGGTTCCTCCCTTTTGGCGTCAGAGGGCGTCGCGCCGGACGCGCACATATCGATAAGCCGTCACATCCGAAGCTCCGCCATGGGCGGCCGCGTCCACCGCCACGTACACATGTCACTGTAATCTCCGAAAATTCCTGCCACTCCGTCTTTTCGCGCGGAAAGACAGCGAGGGCACACCTACTATCGGCTAGTATGTCATCCGCCCGGAAAAACGCAAGACGTGTTTAGGAAAATCAAGTTCCCTCTAGCGAAATTCGGCAAACAAACTCACAGACTCATGACATTGGTGCGGCGCATGGTGTATACTGCTTGGCATCTCTGACCAAAGTGGAGCAAACATGCTGATGGACCCTCTTCTGCTCACCACCGTCGGCGCGGGGATTATCCTGTGCGCCTGCATCACGTGGCTTATGCTGCGGTTGCATGCGATGCGGCGGGAGAACGAGTCCATCAAGGCCCGCTCCACACGCGTGCGCGAGCGAAACAAAGCCCTTGCGGACATTGCCAGCACCTTCATCGCCAATCCGGGACCAAGCGCGCAGGAACAGGCCCTTGGTCTGCTGGGAAATTTTTTGGGAGCGGACAGGGTCTGCCTGCTCGTCTTCACGCGCGAGGGAACGCGCTTTGACATCACTCAGGAATGGACGGCCGAAGGGGTACGCCCCATCGCGGATATCATCCGCAACATTCCGGTGCACAGCTACAAGGACTTCACCAAAGCGCCGCTGGCAGGAAAGCCAAGGGCCTTCCCCTGCGACACGCAGGGGCCTATGGGCACCGGCCTTTTGCCGCCGGGCTGGAACCCAGCCGCTCTCATCACCGCACCACTACACGCGGGGGGGCTTTCCTTTGGCTTCATCACAGCGGACAGCACCCACTGCCCCCCGCCGTGGAGCCCCGACGATGTAGAAACGCTGGAGCACGCCGCCATGCTCCTGGCCACGGGGCGCGCCTACAGCGACGCACGCGAGGCGCAGCAAAAGAGCGAGGAGCGCTACTCCATCGCCATTAACGCCGCCTCCGAGGGCATATGGGACTGGAACATCACAACGGACGATTTGTACCTGAGCAGGCGCTCGCTGGGCATATTGGGCTACACGCCGCCGCAAGGGCCGCAGACCATGAAGGAGTGGCTGACACATATCCCCGCCGAGGAGCGCGCCCGCCTCTCCGCCAGCATTGTGGAGCTGGCCCACAACGAAACCAATGGCTTTGAACTGGAAATCCCCCTGCTGGACCGCGACAAGAACACGCGGTGGATACAGCTCAAGGGCATTGGTACGGACCGCGACGTGAAGGGCGCGCCCTACCGCGTTATGGGCACACAGACGGACATTACAGCGCGCAAGGCAGCAGAGCTTGCCCTCCGCAAAAGTCAGGAACGCTTCGCCCTCGCCATGGACGCCAACGCCGATGGCATTTGGGACTGGGACCTTGAGACGGGCGAGGTCTACTACAGCCCGGGCTGGTTCAGAATGTTGGGCTACGGCCCCGGCTCACTCCCTGCCACGCCGGAAGCGGCAGTGAGCCTCATTCACCCCGAGGACCGGGAGTTTGTTGAAAAACAGCTCAACACCTTTCTCACCTCGCAGGATGGCATCTGGAATCTTGAATTCCGCATGCGCACCAGCCTTGGCGGCTACCGCTGGGTGCTCTCGCGCGGGCGTGTTGTCAGCCGGGCGGAGGACGGCACAGCCCTGCGCGCCGTGGGCACGCAAACGGACGTCACCCGGCTGAAGGAGGCGGAAAAGGCCGCAGAACAGGCCAGTCAGGCCAAGAGCAGATTCCTCGCCAATATGAGCCACGAAATCCGCACCCCCCTCAACGGGGTCATCGGCATGGCGGAACTGCTGATGCAAATGTCCCTGACGCCGCACCAATATGAATTCGTGCGCACCATCCGCAACTCCGGCAATACGCTCCTGAATCTGCTGGGGGATATTCTGGACTTTTCCAAGGTGGAGGCGGGCAAGCTGACGCTGGACGTGCAACCCTTTAGCCTGCGGCAGTGCCTGCAGGAGGTCATCACCCTCCAAGCGCCGCTGGTGGCGGACAAGGATGTGGAACTGCTCATCGACTTCGCCCACGACGTGCCGGACCATGTGGTGGGTGACGACACACGCCTGCGGCAGATTCTGCTGAACCTTGTCAGCAATGCCATCAAATTCACCGCGCATGGCGACATTCTCCTGCGCGTCCGCCACACAATGCACAACGATCGGCTGCGGATCGACGTCTCGGTGTCGGATACGGGCATTGGCATTGCCCCGGACCGCATCGCCCACATTTTTGAATCCTTCGAGCAGGAGAATACGTCCACCTCGCGCCACTATGGCGGGTCCGGACTGGGGCTTGCCATTACCGCCCAGCTGACGAAACTTATGGGCGGTAGCATCGGTGTGACCAGCACACCGGGCAAGGGCAGCACGTTTTCCTTCAATATCCTGCTGGACTTTGCCGAAGAGGACGCCCTGCAAGCAACGGACTACCCTGCCCCTGCCCTCTTCCGGGACACACTGGCCGTTGTGGTGGACGACAACCCCACAAGCAGGCAACTGCTGCATACCAAGCTCCGGCTCTGGGACGTGGAAGTCCACCTGGCGGAGTCCGCCGACGAGGCCGCCGCCATCATCACACAAAGAGCGCCCAAACGTGTTGCACTCATCACGGACCACCGCCCGCCCCGGCTGGACGGCATCGCCATGGCGGAAGACGTGCGCGGCGCAACCGGCCAGCCAGACCTCAGCGCCATCATGCTCAACGCCACAGGGCGGCTTGTCGCCTACGCCACAGCGCAAAAGAAAAACATTATCTGCATCCCCAAACCCGTAGAAACGCTTGTGCTCATGAAGGCGCTCGCCGTCGCCTTTGGGGTGGAAAACGACACGCCCCCTTGTCTGGACGGCCTGCCCAGTAGCGAAGGCCCGCCTACAAGCGCCACGACTCCGGCCTTGCGCATCCTGCTGGCCGAGGACACCCCAATCAACCAAAACGTCGCCCGGAGCATGCTGGAAAACTTTGGCCACACCGTCACCATCGCCCCCAATGGCAGCGAGGCTGTGGAGGCCTTCAAACGCGAGCCCTTCGACCTTGTGTTCATGGACATCCAAATGCCCGAGCTTGACGGCATTGAGGCCACGGCCCTCATCCGCCAGCACGAGGACGCAACGAAGACCACCACGCCAACACCCATCGTCGCCATGACCGCCAACAACATGAAGGGCACCATGGAGCGCCTTCTTCATGTGGGAATGAACGGGTTTGTTGCCAAGCCGCTGCGCCCCAATGCGTTGCGCCGGGCCATAGACGCCGCCATTCAGGGCAAAACAGCAAACGGAAGCGCCACCGGAGAGTCCTACCAGCCACACTGCCCATAGCCACCGCGCCAACCCAAAAGACAACGCCCCCGCACAATCATGCGGGGGCGCAAAAACGTTGCGGCCTGTCCGGCCACGGGGAGGCAAGAGCGGTCGCGCCTACATCCCCATCAGGCCCAAGACGCGGTGCATATCGTCTGCGGTTTCGATGGAGCCCACATCGCGGAGGCCTTCGCCCTGCACTTCCACCACAGACTCCCGAAACACGGCGCGGGCCAACTCATCCGCGCGGTACATATCCTCGCGCAGGGTTTCGGTATCAAAATGCGGCTCCCGGATGCCCTGCATAATCATGGTCTCGTAGTTGGACGAGGCAAGCGCCTTGGCAAAGCGCTCCGCACGGCCCAAATTGCGGTAGGCCTCCCGCCACCGCACGCGCAAGCCGTCCAAAATGTCCTGCCCAGCACCCAGCGCGCCAAGGAAGGCCGCCGTCCAGCCGAGCATATCCAGCATCTCCTCGCCCGCCTGCGGCAGATTGCGCAGAGCGTCCACAACGAAGTTCGTCTGCTCCATGCTCCACTCAAGGCGTGCATGGCGAAACAGCACCCCCGCCCGGACGGCCATCTGCGCGTCCAGCCGCTGCGAGGCGGCGCGGCGTACATCCTGTGGCGGCGTCGCCCCTGTGCGAAGGCGGCGCACTAATCCAAAGACAGCCTCTTCGCTCAGGGGTACGGTCAGCACCTCGCCACCTGCAAGCACAAAGCGCCCCTCCTGCACGCGGGCGAGCACCTCGCGCGTGACGGCATCATCCAGCCCGGTGGCGCCTCCCTCGGCCACGTGCGGTTCAACCTGCACCTTCAGGGCGTAGTCGGGGAAAAAGAGAAGCTCCAGCAGGACCTCCCTCTCGGGGTGGTCCGGGTCGGCCAAGGCGCCGCGCAGGGCGGCGGCCTCGCTGGTCCCCAGCGTCACCTCAGCGTAATGGGTCAGCGCCGGGGCGGGGTCATGCGCCTCGCCCAGCCAGCGGGCCACCTCGTCGGCAACCCGCCGTATCATCTCGTCCACGGTCAACTCCTTTCCTTGTATCAGGGCGCGCCCAAGACCTCACACCAGCCATGCCGGCTTTGTCAGAGCCCTTCCGGGGTGTTTTTATGGTTCTTCCGGGGCGTCGTCATCTTCATCCACCAGCGGCACATCAAGCCGCTGGGCCAAAGCGGCCAGCACTTCTGCGGCGCGGACGTAATCAAAGGCCTTCAGCGCCGTTACAATGGCTTCGGCATCCTGCGCACCCGTCTGGTCCCCAAGTGCCGAAACAAGCCGCGCGGCCACCCGGCCTGCCGTAAAGCTGCGGGAGCTCACCTCCCGGTTCAATTCGCGCAGGGTAGCGCGAATTGCGGCGTCATCCAAACGTTCTGCAGCGGACTGCGGGGCGTTCCCGGCCTCTGGCGTGTTTTCAAGAACGTGCAGGCTCTGCACAACGGCAAAAAGCTCGCGCTCAAAGCGTTCCATCAGGTCCTGCGCCACATCGGTGCCAGACGCCACAATTGCGGCCTCCAGCTCCTTACTGACGGCGCTGAGGGAATCCATCCCCAAATTGGCGGACACGCCCTTCATCGTATGCGCATACACCCGCGCCTGTTCAGCGTCCCCGGCGTCAAGCAGCCGCCGCACCTCCTCATGCGCAAAGGCATACTGCTCGCCAAACTGCATGAGCAGCGAGCGGAGCAGCCCAACCTTGCCACCCAGAGCGCCCAGCGCTTTCACCACGTCCCCCCCCACAAGGTTCGGCAGTGCGGGCCGTTCCTCAGGCCGCGCCTCTTGCGCCGCTACAGACGGCGCGGGAGGGGCCCCTTTGGACTCGCCAGCCTTCCCGGTGGACTCCTTCCCAAGGAGAATGCGCTCCAACACCTCAAGGAGCACAGACGGGTCAATAGGCTTAGTGACGTGCTCATTCATTCCGGCATCCAAGCTGGTTTTGCGGTCACCCGCCATGGCGTGCGCCGTCATGGCCACAATGGGAAGCTCCGAAAAGCGTGTATCCTCCCGGATATGCCGCGCGGCCTCGTATCCGTCCATGACGGGCATCTGGATGTCCATAAGCACGCCATCAAACGTCTGCTTCTCAAGCTCCTCAAGCGCCAGCTTGCCGTTGGCCGCAAGGGTCACCTCCGCGCCCATGTCCTGCAATATTTCCTGCGCCACCTGCTGGTTAATGCTATTGTCCTCCACCACCAGCAGATGGATGCCCTCAAGTGGCGCCTGTGTGTCGCGCGGGGATGGCGGCGGGGCCTGCTGCGTGCCAAGGCCAACACCCGGCGCAAAGACCTCGCGCAGCGCCTCTGCAAGCTCCTCCGGGTCCACGGGCTTATCCACAGTCGCATCAATGGCGACGCCGGCGCTATACTTCTTCAGGTTTTCCTTGCCAAAGGCCGTCATGAGGACAATGCCGGGCTTTGGCGAAATGGTCGCGTCCCCGGCAATGGCACGGGCCGTTTCCACGCCGTCCATCCCAGGCATGCGCCACGTCATGACCACCACATCCACAGGCTGCCCCTGCTCCGCCGCCTGCCGCAGCGAAGCAAGGCACGACGCGCCGGAATCGGCGACCATCGGCGCCATATGCAGATTCTGCACGGCGGCAAGCAGCAGCTCGCGCGAGTTTTCGCTGTTGTCCACCACCAGCACCCGCTTGCCCTCCAGCGCCTCGTCGCCTATGTGCTGCTCCTGCGTTTCATTGATGGGCAGACGCACGGTAAAGGTAAAGGTGCTCCCCTCGTCCACGGCGGACTCCACGGTGATAGTTCCGTCCATAAGCTCCGCAAGGTGCTTGGAAATAACCAGCCCAAGGCCAGACCCGCCAAAGCGGCGCGAGGTGGACCCCTCCGCCTGCCAAAACGCCGTGAACAGCCGCCGCTGTTGCTCCTTGCTCATGCCTATGCCTGTGTCGGCTACAACAAATTCCACAACGGCGTGGGAGGACGTCGTATGCACAAGCCCCACACTGAGCCGCACCTCGCCGCGCTCCGTGAACTTAATGGCATTGCTGAGGAAATTGGTCACGATTTGGCGAAGCCGCAAAGGATCGCCCTCCAGCCACTCCGGCACGTCCTCCGCCACCCGCACGCGGAGCTCCAGCCCCTTTTCCTCAGCCAGCAGGCCCATGATGCTGACCACATTTTTGACCATGGTCCTTACGGAAAACGGAACGGTCTCAATCTCCAGCCGCCCAGACTCAATGCGCGAAAAATCCAAAATGTCGTTAATGACGCCTAACAGCGACTGCGCCGCAACGCTGATTTTCTCCACATAATCCGCCTGCGTGCCGCTGAGGTCCGACTTGCGCAGCAAATGCCCAAGGCCGATGACGGCATTGAGCGGCGTGCGGATTTCATGACTCATACGGGCAAGAAAATCGCCTTTGGCGGCGTTGGCGGCATCGGCTTCCAGCTTGGAACGCACAAGTTCCGCCTCCATGGCCTTGCGTTCGGTCACGTCGCTTTCCACCGCGATAAAATGCGTTACCGCGCCCTCGGCATTGCGCACGGCGGTCACCTCTATGGCCAGCCAAATGCGCTGCCCCGTTTTGGTGTAGTTTATAAGCTCCGTCTTGAAGCCCTTGCGCTTTTTGAGCCGCTGGGACATGAAGCGGACCGTGTCCTCATTCGTCTCCGGCCCCTGCAGGACACTGCCGGGCTTTTTCCCCGCCATGTCCTCAATGGTATAGCCCGTCATACGGGTAAAGGCTTCATTGACCCATTCCACACGCCCTTGGGAATTTGTGATGATAACGGCGTTATCCGTCTGCCGCGCCACAAGGGACAACCTGCGCAACTCCTCCTCGGTCTCGCGGCGCATGGATGCATCGCGAATGCTGCCAATGGCGTACCACTCGCCCTGATGCTCAAAGGACGCCACCGCCCGCTCCACCAAAAAGCGCGAGCCGTCTTTACGGATGGCTTCAAACTCCAGCACGGAACCAACAACGCGGCCCGTCCCGCTGTGGGCAAACTGCTCCATGCCTGCGCGGGCCTCGGCGCGCGCATCAGCAGGGGCGATAATCTCATGCACATCCCGCCCAAGCGCTTCCTCCGTCGTGTAGCCAAACAGTTCCTCGGCCGCTTTGTTCCAGAACAGTATGACGCCCTTCGCATCTATCATGACCATGGCGTCCAGCGCGGCGTCATTCATGACGCGGACCACGGATTCCCGCTCACTCACGGACTCCAGCGCGGAGTGCAGTTCGCGCGTGCGCTCCCGCACGCGCACCTCCAGCACGTCCCGCGTACGCTGCAGGGCATCTTCACGCGCGGCCACACGGGCGGTCATGGTATTAAAATCGCGGGCGAGAACGGCCAATTCCTCGGTAATCTGCCGCTCCGGCACCAGCACTTCATTCCCGCCTTCGGCCACGGAGTGCGCCACCACGCGAAACTCGCGCAGCGGCGACGTAAACACCCGGCGCACCAAAAACAGCACAAGGGCCAAAACGCCCATAATCACAATAACCGGCCCCACCACAATGCGCGCCACAAGGATGTTCCGCTCGTGCAGCAGGGCGGCCTTGTCCCAAAAGAACTGCAATTGCACGGACGGGATATTCTCCAGCACCTCCACACGCGGCTGTCCTTCACCCGGTGGGCCATACTGCGCAAGCACCGTGCCGTCCTTCACCAGCCGCAACGACACGCCCTGCGCAAGGTCCGTCAGCCCTCCCTCGTCCTCCAGCGCGGAAAATGGAAGCTCCGTCAGCAGCACGCCCTCTACCCCCACAAGGGAATACACAGGCACAGCAATGCGCCAATACGCATCATCCTGAAAGAAATTCAAAGAAAAGGCGGAATCCGCCATGCCTTGCAGGATGCGCCGGATGCTTTCGTCCTGGCTGTAATCAAAGCGGGGCCACTCCCGCGTAGCATGGGCAACCGCCCCGCTTCGGCTCAGCAAGACGAACTGCGGCGTGTAGCCAAGCAGTGACAGTTCATTAAGGAATTCCCGGAAGGCGACGCGCTGGTCGCGCTGCGGCGCAGCCAGCCCCTCAATCAGAAATGGAAACGCGGCGTGGCCTTGAAGCTCGGAAAAGTTGTGCATCAAAAAAGCGCCTATGGCGTGCTGCACATACTGCACGCGGCTGTCGATGAGGCGGTCCTGATAGTCCTCAACCACGCGGCGCACCTGCGTTGTGGTGCCAAGCCCCACCGTGGCAATCAAGATGGCTCCCGCCAACAGGTGGAAAAGCAGCGCGGCGCGGAATATGGGGATAGCACGGCGCCTCATGCCCGCCCCCTGAAGCGTGCGGACGCTCTCACACGCGCAGAGGCCGTGGCGGCGCGTCCCCGCTGGGCAGGGCGTGCGGTGCAAGCTGGCTGTGTACTGCGGCGTCTCATGCGTCCCTCACATGCCGGGCGCTCGGGGCGCCCTGTCAAACGATGACAATCCACACGCAATACTATCAGATTCACAGCCAAAGGAACACTCTCCACGTCACTTCCGCCCATCACGAGCCATCTGCCGGGGCGCTGAACATCCCCTTCGCAGAAAAACCTTGGCCCCATGGTGCAACAAGCGCTTGACTTGAGCGGCAGGAACACTAATTCTTGCTACCCGTCGCCTGGAATGTGAACACGCCGGAAGGTGCACGGCAACGCCGCAGCCCACCGGTCCGCGTTCCCCGGATGGCAGAATCCAGAAGGAGTTATCCGCATGTACAATCTCGTCCTTATCGACAACGGCAAGGAAGACGTCATCTACAACACCGACAACTACCAGATTGCCCGCCTTGAGCGCGAAAAGCATCTGCGTGGTCAGCGTCCCGGCATCGTGGAAATCCGCGAAGAAGAAACCGGGAAGAAGGTCGAGTAGACACTTCCCCGCGCTGTCCAGTGCCCCGAACAAAGGCCCGCAACATCAGTGTTGCGGGCCTTTTTTCCTGTGCGGGCGTTGGCAATCCTGCCCGCCAGACACAGGGACCCCCGCCTTCCGGTGTGGGATGAAAGGCGGGGGTCATGTCCAATCTGTGAGTACTTCGTGCGTACTCGCTATGGTCGTCGCTCCCATTGTGGGAGGGGAGCGAGGATCATTTGTGCGTCCACGCGGCCTGTCTGGCTACGCGGAATGCAAGCGGCCCGGCTGTGGCGGCCAACGCCGGCGCGGCGTGCTGTGCGGCTCTCCCGTCGGAGAGTGGCGCGGTGGCCGTGCACTCTGCCCGCGCCGCGCGGCGCGCCCTCGCGGAGCGGCCTGCGGTCTGTCATTTGGCTCTTAGGCCTGAACGCGGGGCTGCTCTTTAGCAGCGGGCTCCTCGTCCTGCTTCTGCTCCTCGTCGGCGCAGTCGCACAGGCCGTTTTCCGCAGCGATGTTCTGCGCGGCCTCAGCCATCTTCATGGCGCGGTATTCCTCAATGGTCAGGAACTGGAGCGCGCCGAACTTGCAGGCCTCAACACAGGCGCTGACGTCCTTGCCATTCTCGGCGCGCCACTCCTCGCACTGGTCGCACTTGAGGGCCACGGCGCGGCTGGTCTGCACGGGGGCATTGTCGCCGAACACGGGGTCCTTGTCCGCCACCACGATGGCGCCGAAGGGGCATGCCATAACGCACATGCGGCAGCCAACGCAGTACTGGTGACGCACACGCACGATGTTGCCGTCCTGCACAATGGCGCCGGTGGGGCACACCTTGGAGCACGGCGCGTTCTGGCAGTGCCTGCACTGGATGGGCATCTTGAGATCGTTGGCCTTGTAGACCTTGATGCGCGGCTCCAGCTTGGAGCGGTTCTTGATGATCTCTTTCTTGGTCAGATTATAATGCGCCTGCGCACAGGCGATTTCGCATTTCTTGCATCCCTTGCACTTTGAAGGGTCCGCATGAATGATATATTGCTGCTTTTCCTGCTTATCCATGTTCCGCACCTCTCGATTCATGTTTCAACGTCAAGACTTTCGACGAGAAGCTCGCGGCCAGTCATCATATCGAG
Source organism: Desulfobaculum sp. (assembly GCF_054921475.1). NCBI lineage: Bacteria > Pseudomonadati > Thermodesulfobacteriota > Desulfovibrionia > Desulfovibrionales > Desulfovibrionaceae > Desulfobaculum > Desulfobaculum sp. Next base: position 20,996 of record NZ_JBUDSW010000005.1, read on the forward strand.
CGTCTTGCTGCCGCACGATGGGCAAGCGTAATCGACGGGCTCCTCGAACTCGTTTTGACAGTTTTTGCATTTCCAGGTGACGGGGACCGTGTTGACGATCAGCTCGGCCCCTTGGGCCGGAGTCCCCTCTGCGCAAATCTCAAAGCACGACGTGAGCGTTCTCGCCTCCAGGCAGGACATTTCCCCGACTTTCAGGCGCACCCGCGTAATGCGTTTCGCGTCATACTTCGACGCTTCTTGTTTTGCAATCTCTAGAATGCTGGTCACAATCGCAAGTTCATGCATATGCGCTTCGTTCTACTCCGGCCTTGGCAGATCCGGTCTGGCTATCGTTCCGTGCAGGAGAGGCACGGGTCGATGCTGTTCACGATGAGCGCGATGTCGGCGACCTTGCAGTCCTTCAGCATCACGCGCAGTGCTTCCCAGTTCACATAGGTGGGAACACGCCACTTCAGGCGCTCCGGCTTCAGGGTGCCGTTGGTCCGCAGGTAGTAGATCAGCTCGCCACGCGGCGCTTCGGAGCGCGCAATGGCCTCGCCCTCGGGAATCTCGGGCAGCGGATCGCAGACAATGGGACCTTCGGGCATATCCCGCAGGCACTGCTCCAGAATGGAGATGGACTCGAAAATCTCACGCAGGCGCACAACGGCGCGGGCGCGGACGTCGCATCCGTCCTCCAGCACAACGTCAAACTTCACGCGGTCGTACGCGGCGTAGGGGGATTCCTTACGCACGTCGTTGTCCAGACCGGAACCACGCGCCACCGGGCCGTTGGCACCGTAGCGGACGGCGTCCTCGTACGGGAACATGCCGACGCCCTCGGTACGGGCCTTAATCTGCGGGTGCGTGGTGTAGATATGCAGGAACTCCTCGCAGGGCTTTTTCAGCTCTTCAAGGGTCCGCTTCATGTACGCGATGAGTTCGTCGTCAAGGTCATACTTCGCGCCGCCGATGATGTTGGCGCAGATGTCCATGCGGTTGCCCCACACGGTTTCCTTGAGGTCCTGCATCTTCTCGCGCAGCTCCATGGCGTGCATGAACAGCGACATGAAGCCGTTCACATGGATGCCGATGCCCACGTTGAACATGTGGGAGGAGATACGCTTGACCTCGTCGGCGATGGTGCGCAGGTACTGCCCGCGCTCCGGCACCTCAATGCCTGCCACGTGCTCGACGGACATGCAGTAGGTCAGCGGATGGTTGTTGGAGCACAGAGAGCACACGCGCTCGGTAAGCACCACGTTCTGGAAGAGGTTGCGCTCCCGCGCGAGGGCTTCCATGCCGCGGTGGGCGTTGCCCGCGTACATCTCGATGTTTTTGACGACCTCGCCCTCCACGTCCACCTGGAAGTACATAGGCTCTTCCAGCGCAACGTGCAGCGGACCGACAGGAATGGTGTAATTCGCCATTAGTGTACGGCCTCCCCGGACTTATCGCCCATGATCTTTTCCCAAAGGGTATTGGTACAAGCACCGTTGCCCATGGTGGACAGCGGGACAAGGCGCTCCATAGCGAGCGGCTGCGTCTCGTTGTTCAGGAACAGCGGTTTGGGATTGGGGTGGTTAGCCACTTCAATGCAGTACAGCTCGTGCACTTCGCGCTCCGCCCAGTCCGCGGCCTTGTGCCACGGCGTGATGGACGGCACCGTGGGCGTGGTGCCCTCGGGGATGACGCGGACGGTCAGCGCGGTGCCCTTGATGATGAAGTGGTAACACACCTCAAAGAACCCCTTTTCGGAGGGATTCTCCGGCGCATGGGCCGTGATGGTCATAATCCGCGCCTCAAGGGGAACCAGCCCCTTGGCAAACGGCACAAGATCATCGGCCTTCGGCAGCTCCACCCAGCCGTAGTCGTTATTCTTGTCGTCAGTGGTCCATGTGACTTCAAGGCTTGGCGCAATGCTCTGCGCCAAGGCCTCGATGGACTTTTTGCGTTCTACTTTCATTGGTTACGCTCCCAACTGCTGCGCAGCCTTCTGACGCCTGCACTCGGGGCAGAGCGTGTACAGCTGCACAATGTCGTCTGTGGGTTCACCGTATATTTTTTCCAGCATGGCATACGGCACGCGGGGCATGCGCGTATTGCACTCCTCACACTTCTCGAAGGGAATGAACACCTGCTCGCGGAAGGAGTACTTCTCGCTATTGAAATGCGCGGTGGACCAGTCATTGGAGAGCTTGATGGCTCCGGTGGGGCAATACTTCTCGCACATGCCGCAGAACGTACAGGTGTTGTGCCACACGTAGAAGTCCTTGCCCGAACCGTCCTCGCGCTCCTCCTGCCGGATGGCGCCGCCGGCGCAGACGTTAATACACATGCTGCAACAGGCGCACTTGTCCGCGTCCACGCGGACAAGGCCGCGCAGGCGTTTTGGCGTATGCGTCTCCCCAAAGGGGAACGGCTCCGTTGCCGGACCCTGAAGGAGGTTGTTCCACAGTACTTTCAGAAAGGTCAGCATATCGGCACCTCCTATATCCGGGTCTTCCAGAGTTCGAGGGCCTTGGCGACGCCTTCAATGATGGCCTGCGGCCGGGGCGGACACCCCGGCACATTCACGTCCACGGGCAGGATGGAATCCAGCGGCCCGGGGATGGAATAGCTCTCGCGGAACACGCCGCCGGACACGGGACAAATGCCCACAGCCACGGTAACCTTCGGCTCCGGAATCTCGTTGTAGACGCGCAGCACCTTGTCCTTCACCTGCGCCGTCACCGGACCGGTGATGAGCACGATGTCGGCATGCTTGGGACTGCCGCAATACTTGCAGCCAAGGCGCTCCACGTCGTAGCGGGGAATAAGCGCCGTGGTCGCAAGCTCCACGTCGCACCCGTTACAGGAACCCGCATTAATGCGGTACAGCCAAGGCGAGCGAGCCGCCATGCTTTGCAGTTTTTCTTCAATCTGCATGTCACTCACCTGCCTATCTGATGAAGTAGGTTAACCCGAGGCTGACATAGGCGAGAGTCGCGGGATATTTCAGGTAGAACTTAAAGGTCTGGTCCGTGCGCAGACGCCCCATGGACGCCCGCACCAGCGTGACGGAGAACAGCATGAGCAGCATGCACTTCACCGCAAACCAGACCAGGTTCACAATCCAGCCGCCGGCAATGGTGCCCGGGAAGAACAGCACCACCCCAAGGGCCATAACCACCACCAGCTTCAGCGCACCGCCAAGCTGGAACATGGCAAGGCTGGGGCCGGAGTACTCAAGCAGCGGTCCTTCCAGCACTTCCGTCTCGGCCTCGGCGAGGTCGAAGGGCACCGTACCAAGGGTGCCGGGGATGAAGAGCAGAAAGGCCACAAACGCCGGGAACATGGTCCAGTCAAACAGGAACGAACCGTTCTGCAGCTGGTAGTCCACAATCTTGGCGAAGGAGAACTCCGCAACGCCGCCCGTTGCCAGACCGACCTTGAAGGCCACGGTCAAGAGCACCACCAAAAGCGGAATCTCGTACGCGAACATGAGAATCATCTCGCGGGAGCCGCCAATGGCGCCATAAGGCGAACTGGACGAAGAACCGGCCAGCATCAGCGCCAGCGCGGGCATGGGCAGCAGATAAAGCATCATCAGCATGTCGCCGAGGCCCTCTGCTCCATTCCACACGCCGGGAACCGGCATGACCATGGCCGCAACCATCATTCCCATGAACCCAAGAATAGGCGCAAAGCGGAACATCAGGGTGTGGCCCGTGGCCGGAAGGATGGTCTCCTTCCGGCCGAGCTTGACGATATCGAAGAACGGCTGCGCAATGGGAGGGCCAACCCTCCGCTGCAAGCGCGCCAGAGCCTTCCTATCAATACCCTTGAGCAGCAGCCCAAGGCACAGGGCGAAAACGCCGCCGGGGAACACCAGCATATGGAAGGCGTAGGAGAAGATGTTTTCCATGACTAACCCTTCCTGTTTGCAAGGAGTGAAGCGGGAATGCGTATCCACTGCCGCAGCACGGTGATGGCCGGCTCGTACAGGTTGTCAGCGCCAATGTTCAGCTGACGGGAGCTCAGGTCGTCCACACCGCAGGTATGGATGGCGCTGGTTCTCTCGTTCTTGCTCATAAAGCGCAGGATAAGCCGCGCAAAGCCGTAGGCCAGTGCCATCAGCACAGCCGTGGCAAACGCATCCCAGGACCCGGCACCGGAAACCACGCCGCCCAGCGAGATGTCGAGGGGCGCAAAGCCGGTGTCGGCAATGATGGAGTTGATGGGACCAAGCAGCAGACCCGGGAACACGCCGAACAGCACACAGCCGCCGGCAAGGATCAGCATGGGTACGCGCATGGGCCTCGCAACTTCCGTCACGTGAGCCAAATCCTCGGACGGCTGTCCGAAGAAGGCCGAATGCAGGAACTTCACGAAGTAAGCCATCGTCAGCACACTGCCCGTCAGGGACAACAGCGCCAGCAGAATCTCATTCTCGGCCATGAGGCCGTGGTAGAGCATCCACTTGGAGGTGAAGCCGTTAAAGGGCGGCACGCCAACGGCGGAGAACGCCGCAATGGTGAACACCGCAAGCGTCACCGGCATTTTCTTGCCGATGCCCGACAGCTGCGAGAGCGAGTCGGCATGCGTGCGGTACATAATGGCGCCTGCGCACAGGAAGGCGAGGTTCTTGAAGAACATGTGGTTCACGAAATGCAGCAGACCGGCGGAGACCGTCAGGGACGTACCTATGCTGATGCCAAGCACAATGTACCCAAGCTGGGACACTGTGGAGTAGATGAGCATCCGCTTCAGGCCGGACTGAATGACAGCCATGGCCGCTGCATAGAAGATCGTGATGCCGGAAATCCACGCCAGCACGTACATGATGGCGGGCTGTCCCCAGATGCCGGACTTGCCGGCAAAGAACCCTGCCCCGCCAAGGATGAAGAAGAGCTTCATCAGGCCAAAGGGACCGGACTTCAGGAGAACGGAAGAGATGTAGCCACTGACAGGCGTCGGCGCCGTGGATGGGTGCATCCAGATGTCGATGCGCAGCGGCAGCATGGCGGCCTTCATGGCAAAGCCAAGGGCGATGAGACCAATGGACGTGAAGCCCACCCAACCGGGCAGCTGCCCGATGGACTTGGCCAGTTCGCCAATCTCAAAGGTTCCGGCAGAGGAGCTGAGCAGGACGATGCCAAAGAACATGAACGTCGCGCCCAGCACGTTGAAGATGAAATACTTAAAGCCCTCCCGGAGCGAATCGGGAGTCTCTTCATGACTGATGACGAAGTACAGCGTCCAGCTGCTCATAACCTCCCAGAAGAGGAAGAAGCTGAAGAGATTGGTGCTTCCGGCCACGCCGAGAAGTCCGCCAATCATCAGAAGCAGGAAGCTGTAGTACCGCCACTGCGTATGGCTGTGGTCCATGTAGCTCACGGAGTACACCGTGTTCAAAATGCCCATCAGCGCCACAAGCAGGGCGTAGCACAGAGAGATGGTGTCAAGGCTGCCCCAGTACAGGAGCACCACAAAGAAGGTGACGGCCAAAACGCCAACGGAAGCCCATCCACATTTTTGGGGGTCTTTGCGCAGGAAATACGGCACGATGCCGCAGATCATGGGGATGAGCGCGAAGGCAGGCCAAGCGATTCCAAGGTTCGGCATGGGCTGGGAAGCCAGCTTGCCGGCAGAAACCAAAGAATCCGCCACCGGGACAACAAAACCAAGCAGAGCCTGCGGATTGATGCCCATGTAGAGCGTAAAGAACGCCAGCACAGCCATAGGAGCAAGGCAGAACGCCGAGGCTTCCTTGACCGCGGGGCCTTCATACTGCTCAAAGAACAAAACGCGGACCAGGCGCATGTAATACAGGACGGCAATCAGCCCACCGCCCAGTATGGCCGCAGCCAGAATCCAATGTCCGGCGTCGAGCGCGGCGTAGACCATGAGGAACTTACTCGCAAAGCCTCCAAAGGGGGGAAGACCCAATATCGACAACGTGGCCATCAAAAAGCACACGCCGGTCACGGGCATTACGCGTCCCATGCCCTTGAGTCTGTCAATGGAGTAGGTTCCAGCACGCATGATGATCACGCCAATACACAGGAAGAGAAGGTTCTTCATGATGGCGTGGTTGAACACATGCGCCAAACCGCCCACAACGCTGAGGTACGTGCCCATGCCGAGGGTGATGGTAATTTCACCAACCTGCGCCATGGTGGAGTACGCCAGCAGGCGTTTCACATTGGTCTGCCGGTACGCCATAACCTCTGCGTACAGCAGGGTCACAGCACCGACGAAGGACAGGAGCGAACCCACATGGAACGCCCCGCCATGCCCCTGCATCACTCCCGCACCCATGATACTGAAACCGACAAGCACAATGCCGTAGATGCCGGTCTTGGTCAGGATGCCGGAAAGCGGCGCGGAGATGGACGACGGAGCCACGGGGTGCGCTTCGGGAAGCCAGCTGTGCATAGGCATCAGACCGGCCTTAACGGCAAATCCAACGCAGCACGCCAGCAGGATGCCCGCAGCGGCGCCCGGCGTCAGGGAACTGGCGGCCCCAGACAAAGCCGCAAGCTCAAAGGTGCCGAGGTTCGCATGCAGAAGCAGCATGCCAAAGAGCATGACGTACGCGCCGGAAGCACACATGAAGAAGTACTTGAAGCCGGCCTTGATGGCGGCATCAGTCTGCGCATGGATGACCAGGAAGTAGGACGTAAAGGTCATCAGCTCCCAGAAACAGTACACGGAGCCAAGGTCCCCCGCCATACACAGCCCGACCAGCGAGCCCTGCATAAGCAGCAGGAAGAACCAATAGCGGTCGCCGTTCTTCGTCTCATCCATGTACCCGACAGAGTATGCCGTCACCGCCAGACCGATGAACGCCATAATCGTCGCGAACAGGCTGGACAGCGGAGCCAGACCATCCGCAGCCAGCACCATCACCAAAGTGATGACGGAAAGAAGAACAGCCCCACCCTCACGTACACGAACGCCCGCAATCTCGCGAGGAGCAAAGCGGGCGACAAGCAAAAGCACAAAAGCACCGACATAAGGAACCACGGCGGCCATGGGCCACGGGGATTCAAAATGCGGCATGTTGTGCGGCACGTTGTAGCCGGAAGCGACCCAGTCCTGCACCATATGGATCATACCATCGGGCAGTGCGTGCATGTACGCCACCAACACGGCAAGGCCGCCGGCGGCAAACGGCACCCACGACGGGGTCTGCGGCGCGGGCGCATCGTCTGCGTCCCAGTCACCGCTCTTCTCAAAGCACACGGCCTGTACGATTTTGAGAGTGTACCAAACAGCAAGAATGCTGCCAGCCAGCACAAGAATTGCGCTGACGAGGTGCCCGGTCTCAATGGCACTATAGACCACGGCAAGCTTGCTCACGGCACCCTTAAACGGCGTAAAGCCGAGGGCGGCGAACATGGCAAAGCCGAAGCCCAGAGCCATAAGCGGGCTTTTGGCGTGCACACCGCGCAGCCGGTCCAGCGAGAAGGACCCAGCCCTGCGGGACAGCGCATATAAGGTTACAAGCGCCAGTGCACGGGTTGCAAGTTGATAGAACAGGTGCAACGCACCACCGGCAATGCCGGAAAAAGACCCAGCGCCAAAACCAACCAGAGCGACCCCAACCTCAGCCACGCACGACAGCGCGATGAGTTGCAGGACATTCCGGTATCGTTTCAACGCGCCGACCTGCGCTATCAGGCTGATGATAGCGCCAAGACAGACTGCAAACGAAATCGAGTAGATAGGTTGCACAGTGTCCATGTCAAAATACCCCCCTTAAGGTACGCACAAAGACAAGGGCAACCTACATTACGTCTAGGTAAAAAACCGTAATCTGGCTGACACTTCGCAATATTTTGTCGTCTCTACGACGTCTTATCCTCCCGGATACCAGTGAATTCGCGCCTTCACGCCTGCAAAGCCTATGCGGATTGCTGGCGCAACATTGACGGGCGCTGCTGCGACGAAGCTCCTGCTTCCAGCGATGTCACATCATGCACCACATACTTGCCGCGGCTCAGTCTGGTGAGCACGCCGTCCTTCTGCATCTCATTAAGCAGGGTGGACACGGTTTGGCGCGTGGAGCCGACAAAATCGGCAATCTGCTTCACGGACAGCCCCGTGGAGACCACCACGCCAGCGCGGTTTTCTTCGCCTCTGTCATTGGCCTCCTGCAGCAGGAAGTCGCACAGGCGCATCTTGATGTCCTTGAAGGCAAGGCGGTTGATGATGTTGAGCGTGTTGTGCAGGTGCTCGCCCAAGAGGGTCAGGGTAGCCATGGAGAAGTACGGGCTATCCGCAGCCTGGCGCCCGAACGTCTGCATCTCGGACACGAGAATGGTCGTATCCGTCAGGGCCTGCAGGCAGGCACGGGTATGCGTGGTGTAGGCATCGCCTTCCTTCAGGATGGCAAGGTTGAATTCCTTGTCATCGTCGGCGAGGAACACTCGCACGCGGCCGCGCTTGACCACAAAGATCTGGTTCCCGGCCTCGGACGGGGTGAGAATCATGTTGTTCTTCAGGTAGCGCCGTTCGCGAAACAGCTCGGAGAATTCCGCGTGTTCGGGGCTTTCCAGAACTTCCAGCATATTCATGGGTGCCAGACTCGTGTGTGTAATCATAGTCATGCCTTCCTCGGCTCGGGTTTCCCGCGTATTGGGTGTCAGCCTTTGCGCCAGTTTCCGGGCAGCCAACCAGGATGTGGTGTCAAATGCTGATCAAGTCTACGGGTTCCGATGGTGCCAAACCATGCCCAAGTTATCAATCCCGATTTTGGGCGATTTTGCCGGATTTTCCAGTTCCGAACAGAGATTTGCTCTGATTTCTGACTGGGGGTACCGGCAGCATTCCCAACTTTCCCCTCATCGCCTCGATTCGTTGCGAGGAGCTTCTTATCCGATTGGGAAAAACTTCGCAAGCAAGACGTGCCGCACTCTGCCACGCGAAAAAGACAAAAATTTTCAAAAAATTTCCCTGTAACGCCAAACCAGCATGGGATTTCATAGCCATGCATCAACCATTTTTGTCTCGCCATTTGAAAGCATGTCCAACACACAACACAGCAACGTCTCTTCTAAAGAAGCTGCACACCATTCATATTCACAGTTGTCCTCACAAAGTTCATCTTTCATACAACTGAGTCTTTCCCAATATTATCTTTCACAGTACATCGATAAATCTTCTACGCCTTACTCTTTTCCCAAACATAAATACCAAGCTATCATGACTGCATAACGAATTGTCATGAACGCGACACTTTTGACACCAACGCAAAACTGACGCATGAGTCTCTTTAAGAGAAAGCAAGTTCATTGAAAATTTTTTCAATTACATCAATGCAACATCACGCACAACACACATTGTCCACTGCAGTTGCATTGCAAAACTCTCTTAAGCAAGCTCTATGTCAGGGAGAAGACAGTCTTTGCGCCCCACAGGCTTGCTCTGAAACGATATACAAAACGTCCAACACAGCGTTAATTTTTTCACAAAACCTCCCCGGAGGGTACCAAAATGCAAACGATGTTTTCCGTTCTCGTTATCGAAGATCCGTACAGCAGTGAAAAGGCTTCCACCCTTCTGCGCCAGGCAGGCTGCTACGTGCTGACCGCCGAGAGCTGCTCCCAGGCACTCGACAAGATGCCGGAATATCTGGATGCCGTGGTTATCGACTCCACCACGCCGAACCTCTGCACCCGCCGCTCCCTCGAAAACCTGAAGCAGCGCGCACCGCGCACCGCCGTGGTTGTTCTCGCCGGGCAGGAGAAGGTCACCATGCTGCAGGGCCTCAAGGGCGCCGAAGGCTACCTCGCCATGCCCTACCAGCAAAATGACCTGCTGGAGACCATCCGCAAGGGCTTCCTGCGCAGCGACAAGGGTGCCTCCGCCGCAGAACGCGTGGAACTCATCCCCGCACCGGCCACCACGGCCGGCTCCGGAGCACTGCACGCCTAGCCCACATCGTTCACTTTCCCTCCGCGCCTCCGCGCTTTCCTCCTTGTGAAACTCCCGGCGCGGAGGGAAAAAAGACACCACGCACCCCGTACTGCGCGTGATGCCTACCGAATGCCGCCCGGTCCCGTCCTTGACCGGGCGGCTCTTTTTTAATTTTTTCGCGAAAATCCTTCCAAAATCGCCACCAGAAAGCGTCACCAAGCCGACAATACGGCCGTCCGCACCCTGACACCACCAAATCCCCGCGCCCTAAAACCTCGACCACACACCCCATTTCCAGCCCCCAGCACCACAGCCTACCACGC
>NZ_JBUDSW010000006.1:0-28405 GCF_054921475.1 Desulfobaculum sp.
ATGGAGGCGGCTTTCTTTTTTCTCCGCCTTTGGCTTGAGGGTCAATATACAAGGAAATTATTTCCTTAAGCCGCCGGAGGCAAAAAAAGTCCAGCATCCCCTCCACACCTCCGCATGGCGCTCTGCACGCCGCAACACAAAAGCCCCACGACTTCCGTCGTGGGGCTTTTGTGTTGCGATATGTCTGGCGAGTGGGGTGGCTAGTCTTGGCACTTTTGCATGTAGCGGTAGATGGTTGCTTCTGAGGCGTCGAGGTACTGTGCGACGACGCCGACGCTGCCTTTGATGAGGAAGACGCCTTTTCGGTTGAGTTCGGCGACGATTTCGGTTTTTTCGTCGGCGGTCATGCGTTCTGGCGGAATATTGTAGCGGCGGATGACGTTGAGGACCATATTTTCGGTGAGGTCTTCGATATTTTCGTGGAAGCTTTCTTCGCCGTGCGTAGGGGCGATATCGGGTGAGAGCGACGCGCCGAAGCCACCGTTTTCGATCATATTATCGAGCAGTTCGCGCACTTGGCAGACTTTGGTGACGTCCATGTTGAGACAGAGCATCCCGAGCAGTTCACCGTCGGCGTCTTTGATGAAGTAGGTTGCGGAGTGCAGGCGTTTGCCGTCTTTGGACAGCGAGCTGTACTCCATGATGAAGCTACGGTTCTCGTACTGTTTTTCGCGCAGGAAGCTGAGTGCGAGATCGGTCAGGGGCGCGCCGATGCGGCGTCCGCTGATGTGGTTGTTGGCGATGGCGACGACGGATTTTTCAACGCTGGTTGTGTCGTGCAGGACGACTTCGCAATCCTTCCCCAAGAATGTGCCCAGGAATTCCACAAGGGGAATGTAATCCTCGATAGAGCACAGATGCGATGTTTTTTGAAAAGCCACTGCTGGTTCCCTTTGTTGTGTGTTGCGAATTGATGTTTGTGTATACAATGGCGTTTCCGTGTGTGCAATGTTGCTGTTTTTCATCGTTTAAAAGCGGCCCCGAACTATTCGGGGCCGCTTTGTTGTGTCATCTCGTCATGTTGAGCACTGGCGTATGAGGTAGGGATGGGTGCCGGTAGCTCTATGCGGCTGTTCCTTGACGAGTTGCCGCGTGCGGGCAGCCTTTTGACACCATGGTTTTAAGGATGACCTTGTCGGTTTCCTTCATGCCATGAGAGCCAAGGCAGCCGAGGTTGAGGATGGTCTTTTCGACATCATTGTCGACGATGCCTTCACTGCCGGAGATGCTGTGTCCCTTCATGGCGAGGAAGGCGGACTGCAGGCCGGTGCTGACGGCGGAGGCGACCTTCAGGGCGCAGCCGTTTTTGGCACCGTCGCAGATCATACCGGCGATGCTGCCGACCATGTTGTTAATGGTCATCTCCACTTCCTTGATGCCGCCGTCCAGCAGAAGGACGAGGGCGCATCCGGCGGCGGTACCGGCCACGGTGGCTCCGCACAGAGCGGACAGGCGTCCGAGGCTGTGCTTGATGTGGATGCTGGTGAGGTGGCTCATGATGAGCGCACGCGCCAGCTTTTCCTCGGAGGCTTCGAGGCGGTTGGCGCAGGCCAGCACAGGGATGGTGCAGGTCAGGCCTTGGTTGCCGCTGCCGGAGTTGCTCATGACGGGCATCTGTACGCCGTGCATGCGGGCATCGGTGGCTGCGGTGGAGAGCTTGACCGCTTCATTGATGATGGAATCACCCATGATGTGGTCTTTGATGCTCTCCTCGATGTTTTTGCCCACGCCGAGGCCGTAGGAGCCGCTGAGGCCCTTCATGGCCATGGCTTCGTTCATGCGGGCGGCTTCGAGGATGAAGGAGATGTCCTCAAGGGGCGCATTGTTTGCGAAGTCGAAGATGCTGTCCATGGTGAGGGACCATTCTTCGTGCTCTGCGTCCTCTGCGCTGCCGGAATCCACATGCATGATGACGTCGCCGTTTTTTTCTACGTAGACGAGGCCGGTGTGGTGGCCTTTGAGGATGACGCGCGCGGAGTCGTCGCCTTTGGTGGCGATGACTTCGCAGTAGATGAGCTCGTCATTGTCTGCGACGTCGAGGACCACACGTTCTTCGGCCAGCATTTGCTTGGCCTCTTCGGCCTGCATGGGTGAGAGGTCTTTGAGGACCTCAAGCATGGCTTCGGACTTGCCGCCTATGGCACCAGCGGCGACGGCGATATTCAGGCCGCGTTCGCCGGTACCGGGGACGCCGACACCCATTCCGTTCTTGAGCAGGTTGCCCGAGACGAAGGCTTCGAGTTTCTCGGGGGTGGCACCGAGGGTCTCTGCGGCCTTGGCTGCGGTAAGGGCCACAGCGATGGGTTCGGTACATCCGATGGCGGGAACGACTTCACGGTGAAGCAGTTCGATGTATTGGGTCCATTCGGCTTTCATGTCTGCTATCTCTTATTCGTTAGCGGCGGCTGCTTGGGCGTTGGCCTTTGTAAGCTCGCCGTTTTTGTTGAACAGTCCTTCCAGCATGAGGGCGATGGCGCCGTCACCGGTCACGTTGCACGCGGTGCCGAAGCTATCCTGCAGGGCGAAGACGGCAACCAGCAGGGCGACACCCGCGGGGTCGAACTGGAGCACGCCGACGACGATGCCGAGGGAGGCCATAACCGTGCCGCCGGGGACGCCGGGAGCGCCGATGGCGAACACGCCGAAGAGGATGATGAACAGGAACATGGTGCCGAAGGTCGGCAGGTGGCCGTAGAGCATCAGGGAGATGGTCATGGCGAAGAAGGTTTCAGTCAGCACGGAGCCGCACAGGTGGATGGTGGCGCCGAGGGGAATCATGAATTCGCTGGTGTCCTTGGAAAGTACCTTGGACTTGCCGGCGCAGCGCAGGGCCACGGGCAGGGTGGCGGCGCTGGACATGGTGCCAACGGCGGTGAGGTATGCGGGGCCGTAGTGCTTGATGACTTCGATGGGGTTACGGCCGGAGATGATGCCTGCGATGGTGTACATCACGGTCAGCCAGATGGCGTGGCCGAGCAGCACCAGCACGATGACCTTCAGGAACACGGGCAGCTGCTTGGTCAGGCTGCCTTCGTATGCCAGAGCGGCGAAGGTGGTGGCGATGAACAGCGGCAGGACGGGGATGACCATCTTCTGGATGACCTTGAGCATGATGGCTTCAAACTCGAACAGGCCTTTCTTAAAGCCATCGGCCTTGGTCCACAGCACGGTCACGCCGAGGATGATGGCGGTGACGAGTGCGGTCATCACGGACATGATGGGCGGAATGTTCAGCTGGAAGGTGATCTCCGGCAGCTCGCGCAGGCCAGCAACGGCGGTGGGCACGGACAGGTGCGGGATGATCAGGTAGCCAGCGACACAGGCCATGGTGGCCGCGCCCACGGCGGAGAGGTAGGCGATGCTGGCGCCAGCGCCCAGCATGCGGTTGGCGTTATTCTGCAGCCGGGTAATGGACGGCGCGATGAACGCGATGATGACCAGCGGGACAGTGTAGAAAATGAACTGTCCAAGGACGTGCTTCAGGCTGCACACCACTTCCATGACGGCTTCGTTGGCGACGAGGCCAACGATCACACCTGCGGCGATGCCCATCAGGAGCTGGAGAATGAAACCCCATTCACTCTTCTTTTTCTGACTCATTGCAAAACCCCTCTTCAAGAATCGGTTGAGTGTGTCGCATCACCGCACTGCACACGAGGTGATGCGAGCCGCCCCACACAGCGTGGGGCGGCACAATTCGGACGGGAACAACTATTTGGCGGCGATAACTTCGATCTCCACCAGTGCATCCTTGGGAAGTCTGGCGACCTGGAAGCAGCTGCGGCCCGGGAAGGGTTCGCCGAAGTAGGAGGCGTACACTTCATTCATAGCGCCGAAGTTGGCCATGTCGCTCAGGAATACGGTGGTCTTGACCACGTCGGTGAGCTGCGCGCCGCCGGCCTCGAGGATGGCCTTGACGTTTTCGAGAGACTGCTTGGTCTGCTCTTCGATGCTCTCGGGCATGTCACCGGTTTCGGGATTGATGGGCAGCTGGCCGGAGGTAAAGATCAGGTTACCTGCGACGCCGGCCTGAGAGTAGGGGCCGATGGCTGCGGGGGCGGTGGTGGTATTGATGATATCGGGCATTGTTGGAGCTCTCCTTTGCTGGATTACCGTTTCGTGTGTTTGTGTTTTTGGGATAGTTCTGTTTTTCACGCGGGTCAATAAAAAATTTGCACAGCGATAAGAATTTTTTATTACACTGCGGCACCAGCCGTGAACGGCGTGTTGATTAAATGCTGGAATTTAAAAGGGTTGGCCGACACTCGCAGCGTGAGAGAAAATCGTGCAAGCGTGAGAATTTTTGTCTCATGGAGAGAAAAGAGCGTGCGAAAGAGGTGGAAAGGCGGCGGTTTCGCAAAAGGGAGAGCAGGGCTGATACGGGAGCGAATTGGTGCTGCGGCAAGAGAAGGGCGGCAGAAATCAGAAGCGCTGGCGCGGGCGAAACAGGGAGCGGGCGTGGGGCGGATGATGCTGAACAGATGCAGGTGATGGCGCTGGAGAAATGGCGGCGGTGGTCTGCGGCGCGGTGTGGTGCAGGTGGAGAAGCGGCGTAGGCGAAGAGCGCGGCGAGTGTGGGCCGAAGGGGGAACCCTATTCGTGGTTGCGTAAAATGTCCAGAATCTCAAAGCGCGACGCCTGCCACGCCGGGTAGCCGCCGGCGGCGAGGCCCAGCAGCACGGACCCCACAAGAATGCCCGCCATCAGCCCCGGACGGTACACAAAGGGGAATCCCGCCACGGCGTAGACCACGCTGATGAGGCCAAGGGCGCAGATGACGCCAAGGGTGCCGCCAATGCCGGAGAGCAGCCCCGCCTCGAAGAGGAATTGACTGATGATGTCCGAGCGGCGCGCGCCAACGGCGCGGCGGATGCCAATCTCCATGCGCCGTGCGCGCACCAGCAGAATCATAATGGACAAGATGCCCAGTCCGCCAACGGCAAAGGACACCGTGGAGCTGATAAGCCCCAGCGTGCCCACAAGGTCGAGGGCCTGTTGCTGGAGCTTGATGGTATCGCGCGCGGTGAGCACGGCAAAGTCGTCGGGCTGGCCTTCGGAAATGTTGTGCCGGTGGCGCAGAATGGCTGAGGCCGACTCCTTGGCGCGTTCCGGGTCCACCCAGTCCGCAAGCTGGACATACGCGCCGGAGATGGCGTCGGTGTTGGCCATGCGGCGCATATAGGTCGTGATGGGGACAAAGACCTGCTCGTCTTGGTCCGTGCCCACGATGTCGCTGCCTTTGGGCTCCATAACCCCAATCACGCGCAGGCGCGCGCGAAAGAAGGTGACGCGCTGGCCGAGGGCGCGTTCCGGCTGGCGGAACAGGCGGGTGGCAATTTTTTGCCCCAGCACGCAGACCATGGCCTTGTCGGTGACGTCTGCGGCGGAGATGAAGCGGCCAAAGTCCGGCGTGAGGTTGCGGACGGTGCTGTAGTCGGGCGTGACGCCAATGAGCACGGAGGGAACTTTGGTGTCGCCCGCGCGGATGGGCATATCCGTTTGGGTGAAGGGGGCGTGGCGGCGCGCCCCGGGCATGCCGTCGGCGAGGGCTTGCGCGTCGGCCATGGTAAAGGTGCTGGCTGTATCCTTGACGCGGGCGTCGCCGCGCCGCCAGCGGATGCGTCCGGCGCGGGCCATGAACAGATTGGGGCCGAGCTTTTGGATTTCCACCTCGGCCTTGCGCACCATGGCCGTGGACATGTGCTGCACGCCCGTCAGCGCCAATGCGCCCAAAAACACGCCAAGCATGGCAAGCGCGGTGCGCAGCTTGTGTGTTTGCAGGGACCGTATGGCGATGTTCAGGCTGAAGTGCATGCAGGGCTCCGCGTGTGACGTCTGGTGGAATGCGCGGCCTCCGTGCGCCGCACCGCAGAGAATACGGGAAAAGACGGCGGGGGCAAAGCCCGGAAAGGATGGAAAAACGCGCCGCCGTCATCTGCTGGGCAGAGGCGGCGGCGCGGGGGGCTACATTTCCTGTGGCAGCTCTTTCAGCTCGGCCCATGAGAAGACGGGGCCGTCCACGCAGACGAATTTGTCGCCGATATTGCAGCGGCCACAAAGGCCTACGCCGCACTTCATGCGGCGCTCCAGCGTGGTGATGATGCGCTCGGGCGGAAAGCCCAGTTCCTCCAGTGCCTGCACGGTGAACTTAATCATAATGGGCGGGCCGCAGGTGACGGCCACCGCGCCCTCGGGCGAGGGGTTCATTTCGCGCAGGATGTTGGGGATGAGGCCGACGTGGCCGGTCCAGTCGTCGGTGCCGTTGTCCACGGTCTGCACCAGTTCTACGTCTTCGCGCGCGGCCCAGTCCTTCAGGTCTTCATCGTAGCAGAAGTCCTCGGGCGAGCGGGAGCCGTAGAGGATGGTGATGCGGCCGTAGTCCTCGCGGTTGTCCAGCATGAACATGATGAGCGAGCGCAGGGGCGCCATGCCGATGCCGCCGCCGATGAACACGATGTCCTTGCCCTTCATATCCTCATACGGAAAGAAGTTGCCCAGCGGCGCGCGCACGCCGACGGTGTCGCCAACGCTGAGGCTGTGCAGGGCCGCGGTGACTTCTCCCGCCTTCATGACGCTGAACTGGAGCATGTCCTTTTGCGTGGGCGAGGAGTTGATGACAAAGGTGGACTCGCCCGTGCCAAAGACGGACAGCTGGCCCACCTGACCCGGCTCAAAGGTGAAGGCCTTCATGCGTTCGGGCGCATTGAGCACAACGCGGAAGGTCTTGATATTGGCAGTCTCCTCCACAATCTCGGTGATGGTGCCAAGATCGGGGAGGTAGGGGTTCGCGTCAGGCATTGTGCTTCTCCTTGGCACGCAGAACAATGGTGCGGATGTCGACTCCGGCGGGACACTTTTTGACGCAGCGGCCGCAGCCCACGCAGCCGAACTGTCCGCCGTGTCCGGCAGGATGGTAGTTGAACTTGTGCTGGATGCGGTTGCGCAGGCGGTAGTTCTTGGTCATGCGCGGATTGTGGCCGCTGGCCTCACGCGTGTACATGGGCGACATACAGTTGTCCCATGTGCGCAGGCGTTCGCCGGAGGTGCCGTTGGCCTCGTCCGTGATGTTGAAGCATGAGCAGGTAGGGCACAGGTAGGTGCACGCGCCGCAGCTGAGGCACTGGGAGGCGATGTCGTCCCAGAACTCGTCATCGGCAAAGCAGGCCTGCAGGGCTTCGGGCGCGTCGGACAGGTCCGGGGCATCGCCAAGGCGCTCGCGTGCGGTGTCGTGCACGGCCTTGGCGGCTTGCTCCTGTTCTTCGGTGGCGTCGGCAAAGGGCGCTTCGGCCACAAGGGCGGCGCCTTTTTCCGTGACGCCGTCGGCAACGTAGCCGCCGTCAACAGGGGTCAGCAGGATGTCAGTGCCTTCGGTGCTGTCCGGACCGCCGCCGGTCCAGTGGCAGAAGCACGTCGCTTGCGGCCGGGCGCAGGCCACGGACACCAGCACGGCGTTGTTGCGCCGCGCGGCGTAGTAGGTGTCCTCCACCGGGCCTTTGAGCAGAATCTCATCCAGCACGGCAAAGCCGCGCGCACCGCACGGGGGCGTGCCAAAGATGAGAACGCGGTCCTCTGAGACGGTGGGTTGCAGGTCCACCTGCGCGTTGCCGTCGTGTTCCGTGTCGCGGCGGATGCGGAAGCGGAAGAGCACCTCGGTCTGCGGGAAGATGGCGTCCTTGGGCGGCATGGAGGGCAGCGTCTCCAGCTCGGGCATGGACGAGCCGTCATGCTGGCGGAAGACCACAGCCGCGCCCTCGCGCATGGGGGCGATGACGCGGTGGTCCTGCCCCATGCGGGACAGCCACGGGACGATGTCGTCATGGGCAAGAAAGCGTGTGGACATTACCACTCCTTCTCTTCGATATGGTCTTCCTCCACCTTAAAGGTGAAGAGCGGCGGCGTGGCGCATTCGTCCAGTCCGGCTTCATAGTCGAACAGGTCGAGGACCTCGCGGTTCAGCTTCTTCTTGAGCATGAGCACCGGGATGTCCATGGGGCAGGCGCGTTCGCATTCGCCGCATTCGGTACAGCGTCCGGCGGTGTGCATGGCGTGGATGAGTTGGAACATCCATTTTTCCTGCACGCCCGTTTCCTGCGACAGCCAGTGCGGGTCGCGGGTTTCGGCGATGCAGTGGTCGCGGCACACGCACAGGGGGCAGGCGTTGCGGCAGGCATAGCAGCGCGTACACCGGCTGAGCTCCTCCTGCCAGAAGCGGAAGCGGTCCTCCAGCGGCTGATCCTCGAATTTCTCAAGGCGGGCGAAGCGGTTTTCAATCTCTTCGCGGGGCTGGATGGGCTCGCCCGCGATGTGGTCGAACACCAGCGGGTTGGGATACTTGCAGGACAAGCACTTGTCCGCGGCAATGTCCGCAAAGGGGAAGTCGCGCTCGCCTTCGTCGGTGGTGATGGTGATGGTCTCGCCGTGGAAGGTGACGCCGGTGACGCGGTTCACGTCCATATGGCGGCGCAGCTTGTTGTGGCTGACCACGCCCTCGCAGGGCATACCGAAGATGACGAGGTTGTCGCGGGAGATGAGCTTTTCCTGCAGCAGCTGGATAACGGAGCGGCTGTCGCAGCCCTTGATGACCACGCCCACGGTTTTGTCCTTGAGGCTGGGCAGATAGGTCGCCAGATTGTGGACGCAGCGCTGGTCAAAGACCATTTTGTCCACGTCCTCCGGGGTGTGCATGCGCAGGGGCGAGGCGTGCAGCGGGTCGTACCCGGCCTGCCAGCCAAGGACAAAGTCCACATCGCCTAGGCGGTCGAGGATGAGCTTTTTGAGCGTCTCTACGCGGGCCATACGTCGCCTCCCTGCTGCAGTCGGCTGATGATCTCGGCGCGGGGTTCGCTGAGGCGCGGGCCGGGGCCGAGGGTGTGGATGTGCTCTGTGAAGGTGGTGACGACGTTGCGCCACTTGTTGCCCTCGGAAGCGGACACCCACGTGTATTCAAAGCGCCGGGGGTCTATGCCGAGCACGGGCATGAAGCGCTTGAGCACCTCAAGCCGCCGCCGGGCGTAGAAGTTGCCCTCGGTGTAGTGACAGTCATTGGGATGGCAGCCGGAGACGAGCACGCCGTCAGCGCCGCCCATGAAGGCTTTGAGCACGAACAGCGGGTCCACGCGCCCGGTGCAGGGCATGCGGACGATGCGCAGGTCCGTGGGCTGGCTGAACCGGGCCACGCCGGCGGTGTCGGCACCGCCATACGAGCACCAGTTGCACAGAAAGCCGACTATGCGAAGTTCTCTTTGTTCCATTTCCGGCATAGGGCATTGACCTCGGCAAGAATCTGATTGTCAGTGAAATGCTGGAGCTGAACGGCCTTGTGCGGGCAAGCCACGGAGCAGATGCCGCAGCCCTGACAGATGGTTTCCACCACCTGCGCCTTGGGATTGCCGAACCGGTCCTCCACACTCTGGATAGCGCCAAAGGGGCAGACGGAGATGCATTTGCCGCAGCCCACACAGCGCCGTTGGTCCACAAGGGCGATTTGCGGGTCCGTCTCCATGGTCTCCTTGGCGAACATGGACAGTACCTTGGCCGCCGCCGCACTGCCCTGTGCCACGGAGGACGGAATGTCCTTCAGGCCCTGACAGGCGCCGGCAACAAAGACACCAGCGGTGTTGGTCTCCACAGGGCGCAGTTTGGGGTGCCCTTCCATGAAGAAGCCGTTGGTGTCGTACGAGATGCGCAGATGCTCCGCCAACTCGCGCGCGCCGTGGGACGGTTCGCCGCCAACGGCCAGCACCACAAGGTCCGCGTCAATTTCCACCTGCGCGCCGAGCAGGGTATCCATGCCGCACACCGTCAGATGGTCCGTATGCGGGTGGATGCGCGACACGCGGCCGCGCACGTACTGCACGCCGTATTCGATTTTGGCGCGGTCGATGAACTCCTCGTAGCCCTTTTGCGGGGCGCGGATGTCCATATAGAAGACATAGGTCTCGGCGTCGGGGATATGGCTTTTGGTCAACACGGCCTGCTTGGCCGTGTACATGCAGCAAAAGCCGGAGCAGTAGGGCCGGTTCTTGGCCTTATCGCGCGAGCCAACGCACTGGATGAATACCACGCGTTTTGGTTCGCGTCCGTCCGAGGGGCGCGTGACGTGCCCGCCCGTGGGGCCAGAGGCCGAGAGCATGCGCTCGTACTGCAGTGAGGTGATGACGTCCGGGTACCGCCCGCCGCCGTATTCCTCGTACTTGGAGTGGTCGAACACATCATAGCCCGTGGCGGTGACAATGGCGCCCACCTTGTGGGTGACGGTTTCGTCCTTTTGCTCAAAGTTCACGGCCTGCACCGGGCAGACCTTGGCGCAGACGCCGCACTTGTCCTTGGTGAGCTTGATGCAGTGGTCCGCGTCGATGACGGCCTTTTTGGGGATGGCCTGCGGGAAGGCAATCTTGATGGCCGACGTGGTGCCCACGCCCTCGTTGAACGAGTCGAAGGACTTTTTGCTGGGGCACTTTTCCATGCACAGGCCACAGCCCGTACACAGGTTCCAGTCCACGTAGGTGGTCTTTTTGCGGATGGAGACCTCAAAGTTGCCCACATAGCCGGACACCTCGTCCACTTCGGCATTGGCGATGAGGGTGATGTTCGGGTGCTGGGCTACGTCCACCATCTTGGGGCCAAGAATACAGGTGGAGCAGTCCACCGTGGGGAAGGTTTTGTCCAGCTTGGCCATCTTGCCGCCGATGGTGGGGCTTTTTTCCACCAGCACCACGTCCAGCCCGCCGTCGGCGCAGTCCAGCGCGGTCTGGATGCCCGCCACGCCGCCGCCAATAACCAGCACGCGGCGGTTCACCTGAAAGGTCTTGGGCAGAAGCGGTCTGTCGCGCCGCAGTTTTTCCACGGCGGCCAGCACAAGTTCGGAGGCCTTGTTGGTGTTCAGCTCCTTGTCGCTGCCCACCCACGAGACGTGCTCGCGGATGTTGGCCATCTCGAACATGAAGCGGTTCAGCCCGCCGCGCTCCACGGCGCGCCGGAAGGTGTTTTCGTGCATGCGTGGTGAGCACGAGGCCACAACCACGCCGTCCAGCCGGTGGTCCCGGATGGCCTGCACAATGGCTTCCTGTCCCGGTTCGGAGCAGGTGTACATATGGTCCATGGCGAACACCACGTCCGGGTATTCGCGCGCCATTTCCGCCACGCGCGCACAGTCCACGGTGGCGGCGATGTTGCTGCCGCAATGGCAGACGAAAACGCCTACTCTCATGCGTCGTCTCCTGCCGCGTTGGTGTTGGCGAGCACCGCCTGCGCGAGGCCCTTGGGGTTGACGGCATGCTGGTCCAGGCCAAGGTCGCGGATGTCCAGACCAAGGGCCAGTCCCACCAGCTGTGTGATGTAGAATACGGGAATATTGTGCGAGGAATGGTTCGCCCGGTTCACCTGTCCCTGACGCAGGTCAAGGTTCTGGTGGCACAGCGGGCAGGCCGTGACCACGGCGTCCGCACCCAGTTCGGCCGCGGCGTCGAGGATGCGCCCGGTGTTGCGCATCACAATGTCCTTTTTGGGGATGCCGTAGGCGGCGCCGCAACATTCCATCTTGTACGAGAATTCTTCGGGCACCTCGGCGCCCAGTGTGCGGCACAGGCGGTCCATGGACGTGGGATTTTCCGGATCGTCAAAGTCCATCAGCCCCGCCGGACGCGTGAGCAGGCAGCCATAGTAGGGGACAATGGTCAGCCCGGACAGGCTGTGCAGGGCGCGCTGGGCAATGGTTTCTTCGCCCACGTCCTCCAGCAGAATCTGGAGGATGCTGCGACAGTCCACATTTCCCGCGTAGGGGCGGTCCAGCAGGCCGTTGACGCGCTCGCGGAATGCCTCGTCCTGCATCTTCGTATTGGCGGAGCGCAGGTTTTTCAGGCAGCCGGGGCACGGCGTTGCAACGGTGTTTTGCCCCGCAGTGCTGGCGATTTCGAGGTTGCGGGCCGAGAGGGCGGCGGCCAGTTCATGGTCCACCGTGTGCGCGGGCGTGGAGCCGCAACAGCTCCAGTCCGTCATTTCAATAAGCTCCACACCCAGCGCGGCAAGCACCGCGCGGGAGGAGCGGTCGTTCTCCCGGGATGTGCCCTCCTGCGAGCACCCCGGATAGTAAGCGTAGGCCTGACTCACAGCGCGTGGCCTCCTTCCTTCTTGCGGCGTTCCAACCATCGTTTGGCGATGGCGGCGACCTCGGCCTTGCCCGCGATGTCATGCGGGCGCAGGGACAGCTTGCCCTTGGGCAGGATGCGGTGGGCGAGGTCGGCCCCCGTAAACGGGCGCCCGGAACGCAGGTTGTACTCCGCCATCAGCCCCATTTCGTACACCCGCCCATGGCGGAAGATGCTGCGCAGGAAGCTGTCGTGGAAGAGCTTGACGTTGCGCTCCGAGGCAAAGCCTTCGCGGCGGGCCATGTGGCGCAAAACGTCCATCACCAATGCCACGTCAATGCCGTTGGGGCATCGCGTGGAGCAGGTTTCGCACGTGGCACACAGCCACAGCGAACGGGCGGAAAGCACAGCCTTGCGCTGACCGGCCTGAACAAGTCGGAGTATTTGGCTGACGGGAACGTCCGACGCGCTGGCGGCAGGGCAGCCCGCAGTACACTTGCCGCACTGGTAGCACAGCGCAAGGTCCTGCCCGCTGGCCTCCCGGACGTCCTGAATGAACGTGCGGTCGGACTCGTCCGTGAAACGTATGGTCTTCTCCATGAAGGACGCCTCCAATGGATGCAGTGCGCGGCGTAAACCCAATCCCCACCAAAGTTCAAGGGATGGCTTTTGCGCCGGAAGGGAATGAAAGCATTACTTCATAATGTCATACTTTGTCACCCTACCCTTCTGCGTGGGGGGTTGCAGAGGAAAGAGTGGTGCGCTGAGGTGTGGGCAATATGAAAATCCCCGCGCCCCAGAGGTTTTGGCATTATGGTCATCACGTTGGCCGTGGTAGGGGAGCGGCTGTGCGGCATGCGCCTTTTTCGTTCCGCATCCCTTTTTTTGCCCCGGATGGGGCGGTTTTTCCACCGAATCCGTGGAAGTTTGTATGAGTTTTTCAAGAGCCAGCGGCCCTTGCGACGTCATATGTTGTAAAAGCCAGACTTTATAGATTTGGGCTGGCCGGGTCGTGGCGCGCGGGTCAAGAGGATATCTCCGATGGCTTAAGGGCCTTGCCCTTAAGAATCCCACCATTGGGCGTTTTCCTCTTGGTAGGGCAGTTGCCCGGTGTGCCCGCGCTCCCACCCTCAGCCCTGATAGAGGCCGTCCTTCCAGCGCACCCCGGTGCGTATAAATGGGATTCTCAAGGGCCCGCGGCCCTTGAGCAGCGCTGCTATCTTTATCTCTAAAGCCCTTTGTCCCTTCGGGCCAAACGACTTAAGAGCTAAAGCCGCCGGAGGCACTGTCTTTTCTCTATGCCGGAGGCATCTTTATCTCTTCGCTCCTTCGGCCGGGATGACCGGAGGAGCAAAGAGCAAAAGTCGCCACACTGGCTGGGCCACCTGTTAGGGGTTCAGGGTAATTTCGAACTTTTTCAGGTAGCCGATGGGGTTGTAGGATTCTTTGGCTTTTCTCAGGCCGGGGTCGCCGAGGTCCTGTTCGCGGTTGACGGACACGTAGTCGGTGGCGTCGCCGGAGAGGAACATTTGGTTGATGGCCTGATAGACGCCTTTGTAAGGCGTGTGGCCTTTTTCGAAGTGGATGACGAGGGTGTCGTTGGTAAGGCGTTCGGCCACGGTGTAGGCGGCCTGCGCGCCGTCCACTTCGATAACGCCGCCGAACACGCCGCACAGGGCGTCCCAGCTGGTGAGCACGCGGGCGATGGCGCGGTTTTCCGCAGCGAGGGTCTGCTGGGATTCTTCGTCGCGCCACGAGAACCATTCGTGCTGCATGTCGAGGGCGGCCTCAACGCAGTCGGGCGTCATGGAGTGGTAGACGTAGTCGTATTTTTTCTTGAACTGGTTGAGCAGGTTCTTCTTTTTGTGAAAGCGGTTGCCCTTGAGCTGGGAAAGCTCGGCCACGTCGTAGATGTAGTCCCAGTGGTCGCGGGCTTCATTGATGGAGATGGCATCGCCGAAGGTGGCGCCCCAGATGTCGGCCAGCACTTCGGGCACGCGGATATAGCGGCCGCCCGGGGCGTTGAGCACGGGACATTTGGTCCAGTCGGTATCGGTCCACGGGCCGACGGGCGCCCAGTAGACGATGTCGGGGCGGGTCTGGCGCAGCCAGACGTGGGACTCGCCAAAGAACCATTCCAGGCCGTATTCCTCGGCCCAGCCCCAGATGTTGACGAAGCTGTAGTCCGATGCCTTTTGCGGGCACTGGGCAAAGCGTTCGAGATATTCGGCCTGCCTGTCCAGCGAGACGGGTGTGAATTCCGGAGTTGTCATATTTTCTCCGTTGGGGGCTTGTCTATTTACGCAAGGGGTTGCCGTTGGGTGTCAGCGGCGTCCCGGCCGGAGTGGTCCCGGTGCGCGATGTTTTCACTCTCCGTTTAATCATGGAGAAGCGTTGCCATTTACCGAAGACGAAGGCGTACAGGATAAGAAGCGCCTGTACGATTTGGGACGTAAGCTGGGAAATCCAGATGCCCGTCGCTTCGCCGATGATATGGTGCCCCAGCGTATAGGCCAGGGGCAAACGCACGCCCCACACGGTGACGCCAAAGATGACCATGCTGTACCATGTGGCGCCCGCGCCATTGAGCGCGCCGCCGATGATCATGCTGGTCAGGGTGAAGGGAATGGCGATGAGGTTAAAGAAAAGGTAGTTGATCATATGGGACTGCACGGCTGGCTCTGGCGTGACAAGGGCTGAAAGCGGCGTCACGTACTGCCACACCACAAGGGTGACAAGGCTCATGCCCGCACAGCCCAGCGCCCAGATGCGCAGGCCGTAGCGTTTGGCTTCGTCAACGCGGCCTTCGCCAATCAGATTGCCCACCAGCACGCTGGCCGTCATGTTGAAGGCGAATCCCGGCAGAAAGAGAATGGACTCAATGCGCAGGCCAGCCGTCATGCCCGCAAGGGCGGGGATGCTGTCGTTGGGCAGGCTGGCGGTGATGGCAAAGAGCACCAAGTAGCCGCTCTGCCACAGAATCTGCATCAGGCCGGAAGGCCATGCGACCTTAAAGAGATAGGGCACGGCGCGGCGAATCCAGCGCATGGGCGGAAAGGCCCCGGCAGAGAGCATGCCCTTTCTGGAGACGCGGAAGAGGTTCAGCACCGCGCCGGCGGTCACGGACCAGAAGGTGGCCCACGCAAGGCCCTTGTGCCCGAGTTCCGGCAGTCCCCACAGCCCGAGGCCAAGGCCGAAGTCGGCCAGCGTATTCACGGACGTGATGAGAATCATGGCGTACAGGGGGTACATGACCTCCTTGCGGGCGCGGAACACGGCGTTGGTGATGAGCAGAATATAATAGGGCGGCAGCACGAGGGCGTAGACGTTCAGAAAGTCGCCGGTGATGCCGGATATGGCGTCCGGAACGCGCAGGGCGGCGAGGAGCTGTTCGTTAAAAACGAGGCCCAGCGTCATGATGATAAGGCCGAAGATGAGCGCCAGCTCCAGACACAGCCCCACGTAGCGCTTGGCGCGCATGGTGAGCCCCGCGCCGATGGATTGGCTGATGGCGGCCACGGAGCCGTTGGCGACGCTGACGGCGATGATGAGCAAAAAGAACAGACAGGATGAGATGATGCCGAGGGCGGCCTGCACTTCCTTATTGAGGAGTCCGGCAACATAGACGTCAACGAAGCCGATCCAGAAGTGGAAAAACATCATGATGATCTGCGGCCACGAAAGACGCCAGATGGTGCGGTATGGTGAAGTGTCAGTCATTGTTGGTGCATATATCCTTGGAAAATTCGGCGGAGGGAGTGGAGCCGCAATATTGCAGGATAAGGCCCGGAAGGCACCGGGTCAACCCCGCCGCAGGGCGACACCGAACGAAAAAACGGGCGGCGGAGATGCATCTCCGCCGCCCGTTCGTGTGAAGTGGGTGAAACGTTTTACGCAGGCTTTTGCATGATAAAGAACTCATACCCGTAGCTGTCGCCGTGGGCGGCGTACATATCCAGCTCGGCCTGCATGGTTTGGAAGATGGTCTGTGCTTCTTCGTCACCGGCGTAGGCCTCGCGCTGTTCGTTCAGCCGCTGCTGGAAGGGACCGTAGTAGTCGTGCCAGCAGGAGGCGGGCAGGGGGAAGGTGGTGACGATGGTGTAGCCGTGGTCCTCAATGCTGCGGCGCACGTCAGGGACGGTGCGCATGGCGGGGTAGACCTCGCGGAAGAAGTCCGCCGCGGGCTGTGGGGGCTCCGGAGTAAACCAAATAAGCTCCGAAATGCAGAAGGTGCCGCCCGGACGGAGCAGGCGCTTCCACAGGTCAAGGCCGTTGTCGAAGCCGGAGATAAAGGCGGAGCCTTCACACCACAGCAGGTCAAAGGATTCGTCGCCGTAGGTGATGGCGCTCATGTCCATGTTGACGGCGCGGACGCGGTCCGACAGCCCTTCGCGCTCCGCGGCGCGGGTGAGGGCGTCCAGCACGGGCTGGTGCACATCGATGCCGGTGACGGTGCCGCCGGTCTCCTTGGCGAGGACGATGCTGTGGCGGCCGGGGCCGCAGCCGATGTCGAGGATGCGGGGGGCTTCTGGCAGGTCCGGCACGAGGGACAGGGCGCGGCGGGTGTGCGCGTTGTCGCCGGGGGAGTGGATGTCCAGCGGGGTCATGGTTTCGAGAAACAGTTCCATAAAGCGCTCGCTCATATCAAGGAGCCTCCTTACGCGGTTCGGGGCGTTGTAGAGTTTTTGGACGAGGGCGGACTCGTCGATAGGGATGCCGAGGGCCTCCACAAAGCGGCGGTGCTCGTCCGGGGCGGCGTCGTGGAAGGCTTGGTGCCAGTGGCGCATGGTGTCATGGTCCAGCCCGGAGGCATCGAGGATTGAGGCCCACGCCGCATCGTCGCAGGTGTCGCAGGCGTCCAGCATCTCGCTGCTGGCGAGCAGGCGGGTGATGACGTCCTGCTGAAAGCGCAGGCGGCGGTGCTCCTGCGCCAGCTCCTCAAGGCGTGACTCCAAAATGTCCGTAGCGTTCGAGGCCGCGCCGTCCAGCAAGGCGGCGATGGATTTGAGCGGCACTCCGGCGTCGCGCAGGCGGCAGATGCGGCGCAGGCGGTGGGCGTCGTCCTCGCTGTAGAGGCGGTAGTCCGCCGCGGTGCGGCTGGAGGGAACAAGCAGGCCGATGCGCTCGTAATACAGGAGCGTACTGCGCGCGAGGCCAAGCTCCCTTGCCAGTTTTCCAACGGTGTAGTGCATGCGGCACCTTGTCGGTCTGTGGCGCGCCGGGCGCTGCGCCTGTGTGTGAACAAATGACTGACCCGGATGAAGGAAGCATGAACCCGTCACCTGTAGACAGGTCAAGCGGGAAAAAGCCGAAAGGAAGGCCCATAAATTGGCGGTAAGGGAATCGCCCCGGATGGCGGGCAGTTGCGGGAAAAATGAAAAGTGAAAAAAAATTTTTCACCTGCGGTGTTGACACCTCTGAAAGCGGCTTTATTTTTCTTTTCACCAAAACGGAGGTGAAGAAAATGGTAATCGATTTTGGAACCTTCTATGATTTTCCTCGTGAACTCAATCGGTTCTTTGAAGAGGTCATGCAGCCTGTGTCGATAAGTCAGCGCAGGGTGTCTTACCCGCAGGTCAACGTCTCGGAAGATGACGATGCACTGTATATTGAAGCTCGCGTCCCCGGAGTTGCAGAGGAAGACATTGAGCTGACCGTCACGGAGAATGACATCGTGCTCAAGGGCATGCGCAAAGCTGACGACGGCAAATACTACCGTCAGGAGCGTGGAACCGGAGCGTTCCAGCGCATCTTCAACATTGCCACCAACATTGACCGCGACAACGTCACGGCGACCCTGAAAGATGGCATTCTGGAAATCGTTCTGCCCAAGGCAGAGGCCGTGAAACCCAGAAAGATCTCCATCAGCGCGTAGGAGGGAGTCAGACATGTCCACCGAACTTGAAAAGACCACGCAGCAGCAGGCCAGGAAGATGGAACGCGTCATCCCGGCTTCGGATATACTGGAGCGCCCGGACGGCTGGCACATTGTTGTCGATATGCCGGGCGTGAAGAAAGATGACCTCGTCATCGATATGCAGGAGCGTGAACTCATCCTGCGCGGCAAAAGCGCCTACACCTTCAAGGAAGGCCGCGAACTGCTGCGAAGCGAGTTTGCCCCGGTTGAATATGCCCGCACCTTCACCCTCAGCGACGAGATTGACCGCGACAAGGTGAAGGCGGTGTTCACAAACGGCGTGCTGGACCTCTTCCTGCCCAAGGCGGAACGAGCCAAGCCGAAACGCATTGAAATAACGGCAGGTTAGCCGGAGACTCGGACGGAGCCGCATGCGGGGCGCGTTTCCCCTGCCCGCCCCGTCCAGCCGCCACATTCGCGGACGTTCCACCCGCACTGGCGCTGGATGCTCCGTCCACACCGGCAGACCGAACCATGTGTTCTCCTGTGCGCGGACCGGCGCTGCGCGGCCTCTTGTCAGGCAGCGCGCCGGCCCGTGCCTCTCCCGGGTCCCCCCGCCCGGAGTGCAGAGCCGAGCGACTCAATCAGCCCTACCTCCATCCACAGAAAAGGCCCGGCATATATGCCGGGCCTTTTCTTGTGCGCGATTCGGCGCGCAGAAGTGTGGCAAAAAAGGCGAGTCCCGCACTGCGAAAGGGGTGGGGCGTGCATAATCCCCCGCACGCGCGCTATTCGCCCGTGCGCATGAGCTGGTAGAAAAACGTCTGCACGAATTTGCCGGAAATGACGTCCGGCAGAATGAAGGACAGCGGCGTGCCAGTGAGAAAGCGCGAGGTAAAGGCAAAGAAGAGGTTGGAGGAAATGGACGACAGGGCCGCGGGCATGATGTTGGTCATGAGCGGGTCGCCGAGCTTTTCCGGCGGCAGGTCCGTGAGGCGGCAGGGCAGGGGGCGCCTGTCGAAGATGCGGCATTCGCCCCATTCGTTCAGGGGGCAGACCGTGCCGAGGGCGGCGTAGTCCTCGTGGATGGCTCCGGTCAGGGTGGTGGGGTCCTGCGGGTCGTAGCCCAGTTGGCGCAGCTGCTTCCCCGCACCCGCGCTGACGCCGATGGCGTTTTGGCGTTCCTGCTGGGAGAGAGTCAGGTTCATGGCGTGGTTGATGTACACCGCCTCGACAAGGGGCATGGTGACCAGTTTGGTGCAGCAGGCCGAGTGGTCGCGGCCGCACAGCCCGTGCTCCCCGCCCTCGCCAATGAGGGCGTCCACGTGCGAGACGACGCGCTCGTAGTCCTTGAAGAAGGGCGTCAGGTCCACGAGGTGGCGGCTCTCCAGCGAGGGTTCGCGGATGGTGAGTTGGCGCTCCTGCTTGCCGTAGCGGCGGATGAAGCGCCATTGGTCAAAGTTTTGGGGCTTGGAGCGCAGGGACTTCAGCTTTTTGTGCGCCAGCTTGTGCCCTAGGCCCTTGCGCAGCAGGTAGGCGTTGAGCACCGTTCCTGTGCGGCCAATGCCGTGGCGGCAGTGGATGAGGACGTGTTTGCCGAGGTAGATGGACTCGTCCAGCCAGTCGAGGGCCTTTTCCAGTTCCGCAAGGTCCGGCGTTTCCTCGTCGGGAATGGGGAAGTAGTAGACGTCGAAGCCTTCGCCCGCTTCAATCCAGTGCAGGTCGCAGAATTCATCACACAGGTTCAGGATGGCTTCCACGCCTTCGGCGCGCAGGCTCTCAAGGGACACATAGGACATGGGCGCGCCGCCCACGGCGAGCTGGTCCGTGACCCATGTGAGGTCGTATCCCGCTTTGCCTGTGCCCATGACCATGCCTTTCCCCGCGCCTAAAGGGAGTCCAGAAAGTCGTCCACAAGTTGTTGGACCTGATTGTCGCCGGTGAGGGCCATGTCCATAAGCCGCGTTTTGCCAAGCAGGGTGCCGATGAGCGTGAGGTTCAGCTCAATCTTGGGCCGGGGGGCGCGGTTGAGGGAGGCTTCCAGCATGTCGCCGGTGATGCGCACGGTAAAGCCTGCGTCCTTGAGCACCTTGTCCACAAAGGCGAGGCGGAGCTTGCGCTGGCCGATGCCTGCGCCGCCGCCCTTGAAGCGGAAGTTGATGTAGTTGGAGTCCGCGTGGTCGGTACTCATGGTGTCCAGCACGGCGAAGTGGTAGCCGAAGCGGATAAGCGCGTGCATGTAGTCCCGCGCAAGGATGACGTAGCTGGACAGGGTTTTGGACTTAAGGCTCACCACGCCCGCGCTCATGCGGTCGAACTCTTCCCAGTCAAAGGCCAGCAGGCTGCCGTCCCATTGGATGTCCGGGTGGTTCAGCCCTTCCCACAGGGCGCTGATGCTGTCGCTGGCAAAGTGGCACGGGTCCACGGCGCTGGCCTTGTGCGCCTGCGGGGTCAGCCCGCCGCCAAGGTCCAGAATATACATCACCAGCGGCAGGCCGCCTTCCAGAATCTTGGCCTGCGCCAGACCGCGTCCGCCCTTGTCCACAAGATTGAACATCTCGGCCACGGCCTTTTCGTGGCAGAAGCGCACAATGTCGTGCATGGTCCGGCACCCGTCCGGGGCGAAGTCGTCGCCTTCGGGGTCGGTGAGGTTGAGGGGCACGATGTGGTCCATGACCTTGCGCAGGCGGCGGTGGAAGGGCGTATCCTGAACATTGGCCCGCATGGCCGCGCGCTCTCGCAGTTCGGGGAGTTCGCCGTCGTAGACGTGCCCATGGTCGGCGTCCACGGTGACGAGGGCGCCGTCTGCGAGTTCTCGCGTGGCAAATTTGGCGTCCACAATGACCGGCACGCCGAATTCACGCGCGACGGAGGCAAAGTGGCTGGCCTTGGAGCCGGTATCTGTGATGACGGCGGCAAGGCGCTCCAGCACGCTGGCAAAGGAGGGAGACAGGGTGTCCGCCACCAGCACGCAGCCTTCGGGCACGTCGTCCAGCTCCATGATGCGGTGGGGCTTGCATATCTGGCCGATGCCGACTCCCGGGCTGGCCGGGACGCCGTTCAGGATTGGTTCTGCGTCCGGTTCGGGCGGCACGTCGTGCTGGTCGTCGAGGGGCGCTTTGCGCGTGCCGAGGGGGCGGCACTGGATCATAAACAGCGAGCCCCAGCGGTCCATGCACCATTCAATGTCCTGCGGGCCGCCAAAGGCGTCCTCAAGGGCCATGCCCCATTTGGCAAGGGTCAGGGCGTGCTCTTCGCCGAGGGCGGGGCCGTCTTCGGGAATGTCGCCGGAGATAATCTGCGGGGCGGCCGCGCCGGATGTGCGCGAAAGGATGCGCGGCGCGTCCTCGCGCGAGAGGGTGACGATATCCGGCGAGGAACTGCCGTCCACAAGGGAGCGGGCCATGCCCTCCACGGAGTACACGGACAGGCAATCGCCGTCGTGGTCCGAGGGGTCGTGGGTGTAGACCACGCCGCTGACGCGGGCGTCGATCATTTCCAGCACCAGCACGGCCATGGGGGTTTGCATGTCCGGCATGCCGTAGCGGATGCGGTAGGTGACGGCCTTGGGCGAATATTTGCTGGCCAGCACTTTTTTGTAGGCGTGGGAGAGGTCCGACAGGGACACGCCAAGCTCGCTGTCGTACTGCCCGGCAAAGGAGGCCTCGGTATCCTCGCCCACGGCGGACGAGCGCACGGCCAGCTGCAACTGCCCGCCGCGCGCGGCGGCAAGGGTCAGGGCGTGGTCGCGGTAGGCTTCCTCCACGGCGGGGGGCACTTCCGCCTCCATGATGAGGCGCTGGATTTCCTCGCAGATGTCCAGCACAAAGCCGGGCGAGTCGAGGGTGACCTTGGACAGCAGCGTTTCAATGCGCGAGCGCAGTTCGTTATATTCAATAAAATAATGGAACGCCCGTGTGGTGATGACAAAACCACCGGGCACGGGCAGGTCTTCCACCTCGGCAAGGCTGGACAGGCGCGCGGCCTTGTTGCCCGCCTCCGCCGCCGAAAGGTGCGCTTCGGACAGCGGTATGGCGTAGGGCGGGGCAAAGTCGAACTCCGGCGGCTCCGTCTGCATGGACAGATAAAAATCTATCTTGCGGCGGTAGTCCGGCAGGTCGAGGTAATGGCCCGGGCGCATGCGCATAAGCTCACGCGTAAGGCTCTTCACGTCGGCGGAGAGGGTGCGCGTGAGCATGGTCACGCGGGCCCAGTCCGCCGGGACGCGGCCATAGTAAAGCTCCTCCATCTCGGCGATGTGCTTCAGGCACGTGCGGTCAAGATCGAGAAGCCGTTTGAACGCTTCGTACTTTTTGCGCAGAAGCGTTCCCGGCGCAAAGACCTGATAGGTCCAGTGGCGGAAGAGCTGCTTGAGTTCCAGACTCATGATGTCCTTATGTGGTCAGTGCCTTGGAGACTTTTTCTTCCAGTTCGTCCTTGTCGATGGGCTTGACGCAGTAGTCCACCGCGCCCAGCTCCTGACATTGACGGGCCGTTTCAAGGGTGGGGTAGCCCGTAAGCATGATGACCTTGACGGCCTTGGAAATCTTTTTGATTTCCTCCAGCACTTCCACGCCGGTCATCTTCTTGAGTTTAATGTCCAGTATGGCAAGGTCAACGGTCTGCTTGCGGATATGGTCCAGCGCTTCTTCCTCCTCGGTGAAGGAGTGGACCACATGGCCCTTGCGCTCCAGTATTCTGCGGATGAGAATTCCCGCATCCATTACATCGTCCAGTACGACTATCTCTGCCACGACAGGCCTCCTGCTGAATAGTCTCCTTTGGAGGAGAGAACTTCCGTCACTTCGGGGCATTCCTCGTCGGGCAGCCCCTCCTTGGTGAGGGGCAGTTCCACGATGAACAGCGTGCCCGGTCCCGGGCGCGCGGAGGTATGCTTGTCCCCGCTTGTTTCAATATAGTCCAGCGGTGCGGGACTGATGGCCGATATGCGGCCCTTGTGGTCGCTGATGATGCCAAAGGACACGGCAAGGCCGAGCCCGGTGCCCTCGCCAGCGGGCTTGGTGGTGAAGAACGGGTCAAAGATGTGGTTGATGTCCTCCTGCGATACGCCGGAGCCGGTATCCGCCACACTGATGACCACCCGCCGCCGGTGGCTGCACATCTTGGTGCCCACAAAGATGGACCCGTCCGAGCCAATGGCGTCGAAGGCATTGTTCAGAAGGTTCATCCACACCTGTTTCAACTTGTCCTTGTCGCCGACAATAGGAGTGACCGTCGGGTCAAAATCCGTCACGATGCTGACACGTTCCTGCTTGAAGATGTGGTCCACAAGGGACGTAACTTCCTCTATGGACTGGTTCAGGTCCATGGTTTCCATGCTGCTTTCAATGTGCCGTGAAAAGCCCAGCAGGTCGGCGACAATCTTTTTGCAGACTTTGGTCTGTTTCTCGATAGTTTTCAAGTCTTCACTGAGTTGCGACCCATCCGGCGCGTCCTCGATGAGCAACTGGGCATAGCCCAGCACAATGCCGAGGGGGGTGTTGATTTCGTGCGCCACGCCGCCGGCCAGCTTGCCGAGGTCCTGCATTTTTTGGGAGTGGATGAGCCGCTCCTGATATTGCTTGATGATGGTAATATCACGCGCGGTCAGCAGCAGGCCGATAATTTCGTCGTTGTCGTAGACCGGCACCTTGATGATGTGGAACCAGCGCTTCTGGTCGCCGCTTTGCAGCAGCTCCTGCTTGGACATGGGATGCCCGCTGAGCAGAATTTGCATGTCTTCGTGATAGTTGCCATCGGCGACGTACTCGTCGAAGAGGTCAAAGTCCGTGCGCCCGACGATGTCGGATTCATTGAGATGATAATAGGTGCAAAAGGCCTTGTTCACGGCCATGTAGCGCAGGTCCGTGCCCTGAAGTGACACAAGGTCCGGCGTCACGTCGAGGATGGTCTTCATGAGCTGCTGTTGGCGTTCAAGGTCCGCCTGCGTCAGCTGCAGTTCCTCAAGGTGCTCCTTGAGGGCGAGGGCCATGACGTCAAAGGTTTCGGCAAGGCTTTGGATTTCATCGCCCATATTCTCCACAAAGACATCACACTCGCGGCAGGTCTGGAGCTTTTCCGGGTAGGACTTGGGCGAACAGTCCGGGCACAGCGTGCCCGCCAGATACCAGCACCGCCGCCTGTCGTCCTTGTAGGCCGGGCACTCGGTTTTGCCGCATTGCTGAATCTCCCAGCAGTTGCGGTACAGGCGCGGGCCGGTCTGCACGTCCAGATTGCCGCGGACCACGTCCTCTGCGCTTTGGCGCAGGGCGTTGATGCGCGCGGCCACATTGCGCGAGAAGATGCTCCCCAGCAGCACGGCCACGGCGGCCACTGCGGCGGTGACGCCCACAATGGTGGTCAGCACCCGCCGCTGCACGGCCTGCACCCGCGCCTGCGAGACGCCAAGGCGCACCGTGCCGAAGGTCCAGTCCCCAATGAGGATGGGCGCGGCAAAGTCGTAGATGCGTTTGTCTCCGGTATCCAGCAGCTGGATGCTGACGCCGTTTTCCTGCGGGGCGTTGGCGCCTATGAGCTCGACGGGAAAGCCGCGTTTGAAGGTGTGCACCAGTACGTCGTTGTTTTTGTCCTGAATAAAGGCGTAGAGCGTGTAGTCCGACAGGCGCTCTATTTCGTCCACGAGGTTTTTCAGGCGCAGAAAGTCCTTGGCCAGCAGAGGGTCCACGGCGCGCGAGGCCATATTGACGGCCATGCTGCGGCCCCGGTCGCGGTTTTCCTCCAGTAGGGTAATTACGGCCACGCGGCTGACCAGCACCGCCGACAAGACGCCAAAGAAAATCACCACGCTGGTGATGCCAAAGTTGATTTTGTCCTTAAAACGCATCCGCGTGAGCAGGCGGATGCCGGGCATGGGTTTCCGGCCATAGGGGTCCAGCCGTTCGCGCAGAAAGCGCAGAAACGGATTGGTCAGGCGCTGGAGGATGGAAAGGGGTGCGTTGTGCTCGGTCATGCCGTCCTACCGGGAAAGGTTGAGGCCGATGCGCCTGGCAAGGTCCCGTACGGGGTCGAAATCCTTGTCGTGGGCCGGGATGATTTCAATAATTTGGGCAAGGTCCAGTATTTGTCTGTCGGCCGGGTCATTCATGGAGAGGGACGCCATGGCCTCGCTCACCTTGCGGACCACCTCGGGGTCGAGGCCCTTGCGCGCGGCGTAGACCCAGCCGGGATACCAGCGTGTGGTGGCAAGGACGCGGATGCGCGACAGGTCGATGGCGCCTTCCAAAACGTCAAGGGTGCCCTCGCGGATGGAGCCGACGCCAAAGCGTCCGGAGTACACGCCAAGGACGACTTTCTCCTGCTTGCCGCCCGGTCCGGGGGCAAAGGCGATTTCCGCGAAGTCGTGCTTTTTGATGCCGTTTTCAAGAAAGTGCCCAAGGGCGAACAGGTAGCCGCCCGCGGAGGAGGGGTCCACTGCCAGCCAGTGCTGGCCCTTCACGTCTTGTAATGTCTTGATGTCCGGGTTGTCGGTGCGGACGATGATTTGCCCGCGGAAGTTGGCACCGCGCCCGCGCTCCACCACTCTGGCAAAGGCGCGCGCGCCGTAGCGGTCCGCCAGCTTCACGTAGATGAAGGGGTTGGAGAACGAAATGTCGATGAGGCCTTCGCCCACCATGTTCATGTGCTCGTCAAAGGTGTCTGGGAACACTTGGCGGAATTTCAGCCCTGTAGTTTCGGACAGATGCTCCACCAGCAGGTGGTGGCGCTGGTAGGACACGCTGTGGGAATACTGGGGCAGATAGGCGTAGGTGATTTCCCCTTTGCGGGCACGGAAGGTGACCTCTTCCCTGTGGGAGAGGTCCACTTTTTTCACCGGTTCGGGGTCCGTGCAGCCAAAGACTGCGACGAAGCCGAGAATGATGGTCAGCGCGAGGATGTACTTCAGGGGTCTGAACATGATGTTTTCCTTAAAGGTGCGATGGTAAGGCATAATCACCATACCCTGACCCGCCCCGAAGGGAAACCCCGCCAAAAGGCCGTGGAGCAAGGATTGTCGCGGGGCCGACGCGGAGGCGGCGAGGGGGGCGCGAAAAAAAGTTCCAAAAAAATTTCGCCACAGGTGTTGACTATCCCCCCCGGCGGACTAATGTTTCATGCGTTGCCCGGTTTTCGGGTTTGCTTTTTGCTGAATCAAGCTATAACTGCTTAGCGTCGCGATTGGCACTCGCCATGACCGAGTGCTAACAGCGCATCGAAAAAATTCGCTAATGGAGGAACCGAAATGAAGTTGAAGCCGCTTAACGATCGAGTCCTGGTCAAGCGCCTGGAGAGTGAAGAAGTGTCCGCCGGAGGCATCATCATCCCCGACACGGCCAAGGAAAAGCCCATGCGTGGCGAAATCGTGGCCGCTGGCCCCGGCAAGACCGACGAGTCCGGCAAGACCATCGCTATGTCCGTCAAGGAAGGCGACATGGTTCTCTTCAACAAGTACGCCGGTACCGAGATCAAGATTGACGGTAAGGAACACCTCGTCATGCGCGAGGATGACATCCTGGCTATCGTCGAGCAGTAGAATTTTCGATCGCAAATAGATTTTTTAGAGAGGAGAGACCACAATGGCCAAAGATATCCGTTTTGACGCAAAGGCCCGTGAAAAGCTGAAAATTGGCGTTGACACCCTTGCCAACGCTGTCAAGGTGACCCTCGGCCCCAAGGGCCGTAACGTTGTCATCGAAAAGTCCTTCGGCTCCCCCATCATCACCAAGGACGGCGTGACCGTCGCCAAGGAGATTGAGCTGGAAGACAAGTTCGAGAACATGGGCGCCCAGATGGTTAAGGAAGTTGCTTCCAAGACCTCCGATGTTGCCGGTGACGGCACCACCACGGCGACCATCCTCGCTCAGGCCATCTTCACCGAAGGCGTGAAGCTTGTGGCTGCCGGCCGCAACCCCATGGCTATCAAGCGCGGCATCGACAAGGCTGTCGAAGCCCTCTCCGATGAGCTGGTCAAGCTGACCAAGCCCACCCGCGACCAGAAGGAAATTGCCCAGATCGGCACCATTTCCGCCAACAACGACGCCACCATCGGCAACATCATTGCCGAGGCCATGAACAAGGTCGGCAAGGAAGGCGTCATCACCGTTGAGGAAGCAAAGGGTCTCGAGACCACCCTCGACGTTGTGGAAGGCATGCAGTTCGATCGCGGCTACCTCTCCCCCTACTTCGTGACCAACCCCGAGAAGATGGTCTGCGAGATGGAAGAGCCCATGATCCTCATCAACGAGAGCAAGATCTCCAACATGAAGGATCTCCTGCCCGTTCTGGAGCAGGTTGCCAAGATGTCCAAGCCCCTCGTCATCATTGCTGAGGACGTGGACGGCGAAGCCCTTGCTACCCTCGTTGTGAATAAGCTCCGCGGCATCCTGAACGTGGTCGCCATCAAGGCCCCCGGCTTTGGCGAGCGCCGCAAGGAAATGCTCAAGGACATCGCCATCCTCACCGGTGGTCAGGTTGTGTCCGACGATCTCGGCCTCAAGCTCGAGAACGTCAGCGTCAACGACCTTGGCACCGCCAAGCGTGTTGTCATCGACAAGGAAAACACCACCATCGTTGACGGTGCTGGCGAAGCCGAAGACATCAAGGCCCGTGTGGCTCAGCTCCGCGCGCAGATCGACGAGACCACGTCCGACTACGACCGCGAGAAGCTCCAGGAGCGTCTGGCCAAGATCGTCGGCGGTGTCGCTGTGATCAACGTTGGCGCTGCCACCGAGACCGAGATGAAGGAAAAGAAAGCCCGCGTGGAAGACGCCCTCAACGCGACCCGCGCAGCCGTCGAAGAAGGCATCGTGCCTGGTGGCGGCGTGGCTCTGGTCCGCTGCTCCAGCGTGCTGGACAAGGTCTCCGTGGCCGACGATGACGAGGCCGCTGGCGTCTCCATCATCTCCCGCGCCATCGAAGAGCCCCTGCGCATGATCGCCAACAACGCTGGCCTCGAAGGCTCCATCGTTGTCGAGAAGGTCCGCTCCAACAAGGACGGCTACGGCTTCAACGCCGCCTCCTGCGAGTACGAAGACCTCATCAAGGCCGGTGTCATCGATCCCAAGAAGGTGACCCGCAGCGCTCTGCAGAACTCCTCTTCCGTGGCTGGCCTGCTGCTCACCACCGAGTGCGCCATCGCCGAAAAGCCCGAAGAGAAGGGCGCAGCTGCTCCCGCTATGCCTGCTGGCATGGGCGGCATGGGCGGCATGGGTGGCATGTACTAAACGCCATCCGCGACCATTCCATTGCGAAGACATATGGCCGGCCCTTCGGGGCCGGCCTTTTTTTGCGTCTTTGGCCTGCTGAGGGGGGAGAGTGGTGGTGGCTGAGGCTTCGGTCTGGACAACCATTCGGAGCGGGGTGGTTTGGGTGTGGGGAGGCGGTGGCGTTGTGCTGCCGGGCAAGGGCAGGGCTTTTTGTGCTCCGCAGGCTCAAGGGTCGCGGACCCTTGAGAATCCCGAGAGCG
>NZ_JBUDSW010000007.1:0-28352 GCF_054921475.1 Desulfobaculum sp.
CGAGGGAAAAGCCACCCACACCTTTTTTCGGGCTGGCTTCCAGCCCGAAAACCTCGGGATTCTTAAGGGCCCATGGCCCTTAAGCCGCCGGAGGCATCCTCTTGCTCCCGGCATAGCGACCCGGCCCATCCACGCGCACTCCGTTAGGCGGTGCCGTTTTCGTAGCGGCGGGTGACTTCGTACCAGTCCACGAGTCTGTCGAGGATGGCTTGGACGTATGCTTTTCTGCGGTTTTGGTAGTCGAGGTAGTAGGCGTGTTCCCACACGTCCACGACGAAGAGCGGCACGTGGCCCATGGTGATGGGTGTCTCGGCGTTTTGTGTGCCGATGATGTCGAGGCCGCTGCCAGTATCCACCAGCCAGACCCAGCCGCTGCCGAAGACGTTGGCGGCCTGTGTGACGAAGCGATCGCGGAAGCGTCCGAAGGAGCCGAAGGAGGCGTCTATGGCGGCGGAGAGGGTGTTGCCGGGGCGGCCGCCGCCGAGGGGGGCGAGGCCGCGCCAGTAGAAGGTGTGATTCCATGCCTGTGCGGCGTTGTTGAAGATGGCTTTTCGGTCTTCGCGCCCGGACGTGGCGGTGATGATTTGGACCAGCGACATGTCCTGATAGGGCGTTCCGCCGATGAAGCGGGCGGTCTTTTTGTAGTAGCCGAGGGTGTGCTTGCCGTAGTGGTAGGCCACGGTCTTGGCGGAGATGATGGGTTCAAGGGCGCTGACGGGGTAGGGGAGTTGGTGCGACATGCCGTGGTGCGCGGCCATGAAATGCATGGGCATGTGGCGGTAGCCTTTGTCCTTGACCATGTGGTGCCCCGCGTGGGCGAAGGCGGCGGGCAGCAGCCCTGCCCCGGTGAGGGCCGTGGCTGTTGCCGCCAGCTTGAAGAAACGGCGGCGGCTTATGCGGGGGGCACGATTGGAGCTCATAGGGCCTCCTTGGGCTTTGCGTGTGTGCTGAGCACGGATTCTTCAATCGTAGCTCATCATGATGATGACGCAACAAAAAAACCGGCCGGGCGTGACGTCGCCTGGCCGGTTTTGCGTTGCGTGAGGGGTTATTCCGTTGGCACGTGGTAGTTTTTGACGAAGGCCTTGACGCGGCGCTGAATGCGTATGGTGCGCCCGATGAGCTCGGCAAGGCCGAAGAGCGCAATGGAGAGGATGAGCGAGAAGAGCAGAAACCCGCACCCGCCGAGGATGAACAGCAGGTTGATTTCATCGTTTGGGCTGTCCGTCTGCCAGAGGAAGGTGATGCACCCGATGGTTCCAAGGAGCCATGACAGGTGCGCCACCACGGTCAGAATGTGCTCCATGGGCAGGCGCGAAATGGGGTTGACCATCTTGTAGCCCACAAAGTCCTCGCTGCCGCACTTGGGGCACTCGCGGTAGCTTTTGCTGAAGGTCTCGCCGCAGACCTCGCACTGGAACATCTTTTTAACGATGGTACGTGTGGGCATGAGTGTGCTCCTGTGTTGGCGGTCATGCCGCTGCGGTATGCGGGGTGCCGGACTGCGTGCGCATGCGTTGCATCATCCACACCGCGCCCCAAATGATCAGCCCGGCGGGGTAGACCCAGTAGCGCTGGTCGTGCGGGATGCCGGTCAGTTGGGCGATGAGGTCCGGGCGCATCATGATGAGGGTGATGCTGAGCAGAATGGGAATTTCCCAGAGCTTGTTGCGCGTGATGAACCACCCCTGCGTTGCCGAGGCAAAGGCAAAGTTGCCCACGCAGGCCATGAGGAAGATAAGTCCGCCTTGTAGCCAGCTGTCCACATTGTGGAGGATGAGATCGTGATTGAAGATGAACATAAAGGGCAGGATGGCTGTGCGTATGTCGTACAGGAAGCCCTGAATGCCAGTGGGGATGGGTGGCGACTCGGCAATGGCCGCCGCCGCGTAGGCGGCAAGCCCCACGGGCGGCGTGTCGTCGGCGAGAATGCCGAAGTAGAAGCAGAACAGATGCGCCGCCATAAGCGGAACGATGAAGTCCTGCGTTGCGCCAAGGGTGACGATGGCAGGCGCGGTGAGGGACGCCATGACGATGTAAGTCGCCGTGGTGGGCAGACCCATGCCGATGAGCAGGCTGGCGGCGGCGGTGATGACGAGCATCAGGAAGATGTTGCCACCGGAAAGTTGGTCGATGACCTGCGTGATGAGCCCGCCAAGGCCAAGGGCCACGACGCCGACGATGATGCCTGCCGCGGCGGTGGCCATGGCGACGCCCGCCATGTTGCGCGCCCCGTCGGCCATGGCGAGTACGATGTCGCGTATGCCTTGTCCAAAGGCGGGGCGCATGGGCTTGCCGCTCATGCGGGCGCGGATGGGACGCTGCACCAGCATGATGACCGTCAGCACGATGATGGCGCGGAACGCGGCAAGCTCGGGAGAGTGCCGCAGGATAATCAGTTCATACAGCAGCATGGCGAGTGGGAGCAGAAAATGCAGTCCGGCGAGAAGGGTGGGAATAAAGCGCGGAAGTTCGGCGCGCGGGATGCCCTGCAGCCCCAGCTTGCTGGCCTCGATGTGCGAAATGTAGATGAGCGCCGCGTAGGAGACAAAGGCCGGAACCGCCGCCGCCTTGACGACCTCAATGTACGGCACGTTGACGTATTCCGCGATGATGAAGGCCGCTGCACCCATGATGGGCGGGGCCAGCTGACCGTCGGTTGAGGCGGCTACCTCAATGGCGCCGGCCTTGGTGCCGGGGTAGCCGACCTTCTTCATCATGGGGATGGTGAAGGTGCCGGTGGTGACGATGTTGGCAATGGACGAGCCGGACACCATGCCGGTGAGTCCGGACCCGAGGATGGCGGCCTTGGCCGGTCCGCCTTTGAAGCCGCCCAGCAGGCACAGGGCCAGCTGAATGAAAAAGTGCCCGGCTCCGGCCTTTTCCAGCATGGTGCCAAAGAGGACGAAGAGAAACACGATGGTGGCGGAAACGTCGAGGGGGATGCCGTAAATGCCCTCGGACGACATGGTCATCTGCCCGATGAAGCGGTTCAGGGAGACGCCCTTGAAGGCGATGACATCGGGCATGTACGGCCCGAGAAAGGCGTAGATGATGAACAGGAGAGCGATGACGGGCAGGGCCGGGCCGATGACGCGCCGCGTCCCCTCAAGCAGCAGCGCCACCAGCAGGATGCCGAAGACAAGGTCGCGCGTGGTGGGCGCGCCGTAGCGCATGGAGATGCCGTCATAGTCCAAAAAGATGTACAGCGCGGCCAATGCCGCAAAAAGGGCGAGAATGTAGTCCAGAATGGTCACGCGGTGCATGGCGAGGAAGAACCGCAGGTCCGGCCGCCAGTTGGGCGTAAACTTGAACATGGGAATATTCAGATACACCAGCACGATGGCGAAACCGAGATGAAAGGCCCGGATATAGAGCGTATCCAGAATAAGCCAGCTGGCCGTGGACAGCTGGAACAGGGACCACAGCACCGCAATGCCAATGGTCAGAGCGCGCGTGACGCCGTAGCTGTCGCTTTGCAGGCCGTGCTCGGCCTCGGCAAGGCGTTTGGCGTACTCCACACCTTTGATGTCGGGGTCGTGTTCAGTCTGGTGGTGCGGTGCGTGTGGCATGCGTGGCTGCACTCCTAGGCTGCGGGTTGCGGAGGACAGTCGTCCGCCATGCGGGGATGACCGGGGACCGGGACGCCGCGTGGGCGTCTGTAACAAATGGCGAGGGAGCGCCCCGGACCGGCCTTGGCCGGTCCGGGGCACGTGGAAGTTACATCAGCCCGGCTTCCTGATAGTAGCGCATGGCGCCGGGATGGATGGGAGCGGACAGGCCCTGAAGCATGCCGCGCTTGGTCAGCACCTTGTATGCGGGGTGCAGTTTTTTGAATTCCTCGAAGTTTTCAAAAACTTCCTTGGTGATGGCGTACACCACGTCGGCGGGGACCTTGGAGGAGGTCACAAAGGTGGCCTTCACGCCAAAGGTCTTCACGTCCTTTTTATTGGTGGCACCGGGGTAGAACTCAATGGGGATGTCCGAGGGGGCGTAGTAGGGATACTCGCTGAACAGGGAGTCCACGCCCGTGATGTCGATGATGCGCACGGCGCGCTTGCCGGCGGTGGCTTCCTTGATGGCGCCGGAGGGGTGGCCAACGGTGTAGAAGAAGGCGTCGATGCGGCCGTCCTGCAACAGACCGGGAGCCTCGGCGGCTTTCACGCCCTCGGCGGTGAGGTCTTTGTCGATGTCGAAACCGAGGGCCGTCAGCGCGTCAATAGCGTTTTGGCGCTGGCCGGAACCGGGGTTGCCGATGTTGATGATTTTGCCCTTCAGGTCCTGCACGGTGGTGATGCCCGCGTCCTCTGCGGCCACCAGCGTGACGGATTCGGGATGGATGCTGAACACGGCGCGCAGGTCGCGCTGCGGTCCGCTGTCCTTCCATTCGGCCATGCCCTTCATGGCCTGATACTGCCTGTCGGACTGCACAATGCCGAATTCCAAATCGCCCGCCATAATGGCGTTGACGTTAAACACGGAGCCGCCCGTGGATTCCACGGTGCAGCGGATGCCGTATTCGTCTTTCTTTTTGTTGACGATGCGGGCGATGGCGCCGCCGGTGGGGTAGTAGACGCCGGTGATGCCGCCGGTGCCAATGGTGATGAAGGTGGTCTTGGCTGCTGCGCCCGTGGGCATGGTGCCCATGAGGAAGACTCCCAGGCACAGGGTGAAGGTAAGCATGAACCATTTCCGCATGTGTCGCCTCCTGCCGGATGAGGTGTGGACTCGGTGGCCTCCGGGGTGGAGGCATGCCGTGTGGTGGTATCGACCTTCCCTGATGTCAGGGACGTCAGCGCAGTTGTGATAACAACCTGTTAGCAAAGACCATTTGTGATTATTCCTCGTTCGTTACCAAAACTTAAGAAAAATGGCAAATTTTGTCGTAAGTTTTGTAGTGGTCTGTGAATTTCTTCATTCTTTCATGCACTGTGCGATGAAGTCTTGCGTTTTTT
The DNA here is from genome assembly GCF_054921475.1 of Desulfobaculum sp. NCBI lineage: Bacteria > Pseudomonadati > Thermodesulfobacteriota > Desulfovibrionia > Desulfovibrionales > Desulfovibrionaceae > Desulfobaculum > Desulfobaculum sp. The sequence goes on from NZ_JBUDSW010000007.1 coordinate 4,956, forward strand.
GGAAAATAGGGACAACACTTTATGGCATACACCGCCATCAAGTGAAGGGGCGCATATGTACCGCCAGTTTGTCCGTCTTGAAGATGGGGTCTACTACGTCGTCTATGTTGGCGAGGTAAAGGCCTGCTGCCTGAATGCGTACGTCGAGCAGGCGTTTCGGCGTAGTGTTGGGCAGGAAGTGCGTGTGATTTCAATCGTTCCCGACATGATGATGGAGTATCGGTGGAACGACGTGATGGTCGTCAATCCACCGGCGGAGCGTTTGCGGTGGGTGCTGGGGCGCGATGTGGCGCGCCGGGTGCCGTCCGCGGCCTTTGCCGCCGGAGTCTGCGCCGATGCCGCTGTGCTGCGCCTGCTGACGGAATTGATGCGGCGGCAGGGCGAGGTGCCGGTGTGGATGTTTGAAAGCCGTCCGGAGCTGAGCGTGCGCCTTGCCGGGGGCGTGCGCCTTGTGGGACCGGACGCGGATCTGACCCGGCTCATCAACGACAAAACATGGCAGTATGCCGCCTTTGCGGACATTGTGCCCGTGGTGGAGCACCGGGTGTGCTCCGGCCGCGAGGCCATGTGCCGCGCGGCGGGCGATATGCTGGAGTATTGCGCCGAGGGCGTGTTCGTCTCCATGGCGTATTCTGCTGGCGGCGGCGCAAGCATGGTGGCCGCCACGGTGACCGACTGCGCGGCGCGGTTTCAGGATGTGGACGCGCAGTATTTCGTGTGCCGGTACATGCCGCACTGTTTTGACCCAACGGTGCTTGGCGTGGTGGCGGGACCGGATGACGTCTATGTGGCGGGCGTGGCAGATATGGCTATTGAAAACGGCACGGCCTTTCGCGGTTCCACTTTTCCCTCCATCTTGCCCGCCAACGTGCAGCGGAGCCTGTGCGAGGCCACGGAGCGCGTGGGGCGGCGGCTTGGGGACATGGGCTTTCGGGGCATCTTTGGCTGCGACTACATCGTGGATGAACGCGGCGACTTTTTTTTCATCGAAGTGAATCCCCGCAAACAGGGCACAACCATGGAGTTTTGTGCGTATCTGGAGCGGCACCTGCCCCCCGGCGCGCCCAACCTGCCGGAGTTGGAATACCACGCGGTGCTGCATGGGCGCTTTCCGCCGAATACGGTGCGCCCCGGCGAGGCGGGAACGCGTAGCGCGCCGCTGTGGTGGGGAACGTACAATTACAAGACGGACGTGGAGGTGACCACGCACGACGCCGCGCCCCAGACCATGCCGGAGCGGGAGCTGTTCGCCTCGGTGGCGGAGCATGGCGGGTGCGGGCACATTGTGCGCGAGCATGTGGGTGCGGGGATGATGGTTCTGCCCGGAACCTTCCTTGCGCGGGTGGTGGCGGCCGCGCCAACGCGGGACGCCATGCTGGCGGAGTTGGAGGCGGGCAAGGCGCGCATTGCGCAGACGGTGGCGGTGGACGGCGGGTGCGGCTGTGTGGCCTAGGGCCCGCGTGGGCAGCAGAACGTGGAGGTGAGCGTGATACAGGCCAAGGAGACGGCGGTGGATGCACTGACGAAGGACTTTTTGGACAAGCTTGCGGGGGGCGGCGCGCCGTCCACGGAGCAGCGCGAAACGGTGATGCGTCTGTATGCGTTGGCGCGCGAGGCCGCAGGAACAGCGGCCATTGTCGCCTTTTTCGCCGCCCTGCGCGAGATGAAGCGCGCCAGCGGCCTGGGGTACGAGGCCTTTGGCCTGACGCGGGAGGCGCTGGTGGACATTGCGCGCCTGCATGCGGAGCGCGACGAGCACGGCGTGAGTGTCGGCGGACGTGTCGGCCGCGCCTATGACGTGCTGGAGGCCGCCAACGACCGCGTGGAGACCTACCTTGCCCAGCAGGAGGCCGTGCCCGACGGCGAGGCGCTGTGGGAGCGCATGCAGGAGAACGCGGCGCGCATCAGGTCCGTCCTTGGTATGAGCGATGATGACTGGAATTCCTTTTCCGGCCAGTTGCGCCACGCCATAAATGATGTGGAAACACTGGCCAAATGCGTCGAGCTGCCACAGGCGACTATCCGCGAGGTCACGCGGGTGACGGAGAAGTACCGCATGCGGCTGACGCCGTACTACGCCAGCCTTATTATGCCCGGCGTGGTCAACGACCCGGTGCTGCTGCAGGCCGTGCCCACCGCCGAAATGGTGGACAATATGGGTGTGGAATTGCCGCCCGTGGCGTCGGACCATTCCCCGGCGCGGCTTATTGATCAGTTCTATCCCCGCGTGGTGGCCGTGAAGGTGACCAATATGTGCGCCATGTACTGTACGCACTGCCTGCGCATTGCCCATATCGGCAAGGCGGACCGCGTCTTCCCGCGCGAGGCGTATACCGAGGCGCTCAACTACATCCGCAGCAATCCCCGCATCCGCGACGTGCTCATTACTGGCGGCGACGCCTTTATGCTGCCCAATGAAACGCTGGGGTGGCTGCTGGAACAGTTGGACAACATCCCCCATGTGCAGATGAAGCGCCTTGGCACCCGCGTGCCCGTGACCACGCCCCAGCGCGTGGACGAAGCGCTCCTCGGCATCCTTGCGGCGTCCAATGACAAAAGCCCGGTGCGCGTGGTGACGCAGGTGAATACCGCGCAGGAGCTGACGCCTGTCTCGCGCGCGGCGTTCAAGGCCATCTCCGGGCAGGTGAGCGCCATCCTGAATCAAGCCGTGCTGCTGCGGGGCATAAATGATTCCAGACCCAAAATGTGGAAGCTGTGCGAAACCCTGCACGCTTCGTATATCCGCCCGTATTACGTGTTCAACTGCAGTTACAGGAACCCGCAGTATACGCATATGCGCGTGCCCGTGGAAAAGGGGCGCGACATCATCGAGAGCATGTACGGCAACATCTCCGGAGACGCGATTCCCCGGTATATCGCGGCGGCTGGCGGCAAGATTCCCCTGCACCGCAGCAACGTGGTGGGCCGCGCCGAGGACGGCGGCCTGCGCCTGCGCAAGCCGTGGAATGGCGAGGAGACCGTGTACCCCGACGCGGACACGGACCTGTATGCGGACGACGACCACTTTGCCTTTGCCCGGACGGAGGGAGAGGACACGTGATGCGCGCTGAGGTGTTTCGACGGATTCGGCGGACCGTGGCCGAGCGCGAGGCCGAGATGCTGGCGCTCCTTGAACGCATCGTGCGGATGAACAGCCATTCCGCCAACCATGATGGCATCAACGCCGTGGCGGGCGTTTTCGCCACCCAGTTGGAGGCGCTGGGCTTTGCCGTGGAGGTCCGCACCCGCCATCAGAGCGGGAACATGGTCCTTGCCCGCAGTCCCGCCCGGATGGCCGCAGGCAGCCGCACGCCGCAGGTGCTTCTGGTGGGGCATATGGACACGGTCTTTCCCGTGGATGCGGGGTTTGACTGCTTCCGGCGCGAGGGCCGCAATATCATCGGTCCGGGCATCATCGACATGAAGGGCGGTCTTGTGACCGCCCTTTTTGCGCTTTTGGCCCTTGATGATGTGGGCGAATTGAAGGACCTGCCTGTTACTTTCGTCCTGAATCCGGACGAGGAAATCGGCTCGCCGTGGTCGCGTGAATGCATTGAGGAGGAGGCGCGGCGCAGCGGGTGCGCCTTTGTCTTTGAATGCAGCGGCCTGCTTGGCGAGACCGTGACCGGGCGCAAGGGCCGCATGCCCTTCACCTTCAGCGTCAGCGGGCCGGGTGGGCACTCCGGCGCAACGGGCATGCACAAGCCCAGCGCCATTGTGGAATTGGCCCGCCGCATTGTCACCGTGGAGGGCCTGAACGAGCCATACCGGGGCATCTCCGTGAATGTTGGCGTGATTGAGGGCGGCACTGGTCCCAACGTGGTTCCTGAGCAGGCCACGGCGCATGCGGAGGCGCGCTATATGGAGGAGGCCGACGGCGACGCCCTGCGCGCCGCGCTGGAAAACGCCATGCTGCGGCCCGGCATTCCCGGCACGGTATGCCGCGTGGAGTTTGGCAGCGGCCGCCCCGCCATGGAGCCAACGCGCGAAAACCGGGCGCTGTTTGGCGTGGCGGGTGTTATGGCTGCGCGCCTTGGCATCCCCATTGGCGAGGACTTCCGGGGCGGGGTGTCGGATGCGAATTTCATTGCGCGGGCGGGGTGCCCTGTGCTCGACGGCATGGGGCCATCCGGCGCGCGTGACCACTCCCATGATGAGTATATGGTTGCGGATTCCCTTGTGCCGCGCACGCAGCTTGCCGCCATGACCATGACCGAGTGCTGGCGGCTGCTGGCCCGCGGGCGGCTCTTTGAGGACTAGGGCGGGGCACGGGGCGGCGTGTGCCGCGGCGTCAACGCGTTATCCCCGGCGGTGGCAGAGAGCTTCGCAGGGCCGCGCCGCGCCGGGAAAATGTGTGTCCGCAGGCCGACAATCGGCGGGTGAGTACTTGCGCAAAACAGGTTTCGGGTATAGTTCAAATAACCGATCACTCAGTTTTTCGAAGCGACATGGGGGAGTTATGCAGAGTCGCTTGCGGATTCTGTTACGACATGACGGTGAAGATGACCTGTTGCACCTGCGAGAGGGGTTGGTGCGGGAGGGGCTTCACTGCAGCCTAAAAACCGTCCGCGATGATGCCGCCCTTGACGCCGCACTCCGAGAGGAGTGGGACGCCATTGTTTATGTCCCTGCCTGCGGCGCTGACCTTTCCGCCGTTATCCGCCGCATTGAGCGCAGTCCGCGCCAGCCGTCCCCCATCGTGCTGCGCGAGGAACTATGCGCCGAACACACCATGCAGGCCCTGCACGCTGGTGCGGCGGACTGCATCTGCCCTATGGATGTGGCGCGCCTTGCCGACAGTATCCGGCGTTCGTGCATGGAGCGGCGGCTGCCGGGGCTGACGTGCCGCGTGCGGCGCAAGCTCCTCGACACCGTGATGAAGTGTACGCTGGCCGGGGTGTTCATCACTGACGAGGATGGGGAGTTCCTGTTCATCAACGACGCCGCCGTGCGCATGCTTGGCCTTGGTGGCGACTGCCTCAAGTGTTGCCCCGGCGCGGACCTTGGCACCATCTTTCAGCCCGAAACCTCGGCCAGCATCATGCAGCGGCTGCGCGGGGAGGGCGAATTCCGGTTCGATACCCGCATCCATGCGCAGGGCGGGCATGTGTTCCCTGTGGAGGGCGTGCTTTCCCTTGTGGAGGAGGCCGGGCAGTCCTACTGCATCGGCGCGGTGTACGACGTGGCGGACCGCCGCGCCGTGGAGATTGCGCTGGAGGAAAAGGAAGAGCGCTACCGGCGGCTGTTTGAGGACTGCCCCATATCGCTGTGGGAGGAGGACCTTTCCGGCTGTCGGCAGTATTTCGACACCCTGCGCGAGCAAGGGGTTACGGACTTTTACGACTATTTTCGAAGCACCCCCCAAGCCGTGGCCGAATGCGCGCGGCGCGTGAAAATCCTCAACGTGAACAAGGCCTCGCTGGACCTTTTGGAGGCCCGCTCCAAGGACGAATTGATGCAGTCCTTAGGGCGCATTGTGTCCCCGGCGTCTTTGCCCGTGCTGGCGGAGGAATTCGGGGCGCTGGCATCCGGCGTAACGAGCTACGATGGCGAGCTGGATCATGTGACGCTGAAGGGATCCATCCGGCAGGTGGAGGTGCATTTTCGCGTTGCGCCGGAAAATGTGAAGGACCTGCGGCGCGTTGTGGTGTCGCTGCTGGACGTGACGGAGCGCCGCACGGTGGAGCGCCAGCTGCGCGAGGTGCGCGCCCAGTTGGAGCAGCGCGTGGAGGAACGCACCCGCGAGCTCAACAGCGCCAACGCCCGCCTGCGCGCGGAAGTTGCGGAGCGCTGCCGCACGGAGGAATCCCTGCGCCGCAGCGAGGCCGCCCTGCGCGAGGCCCAGAGCATAGCCCGCCTGAGCACGTGGGAGTACGACCCCGTCGCCCGGCGGTTTCACCTGCCGCGCGAGGTGTTTGTCCTTTTCGGCTATCCCGCCAATGATGACGGCATCAGCACGGAGATGTTTTTGCAGCTGGTGCACCCGGGGGACCGGGACGAGGTGGTGCAGTCCTACCACGCGGCCCTTGAAGGCGAGCAGCCGTATGACATGGAATTTCGCCTCCGGCAGTGCGATGGCGGCTACCGGTGGGTGCATGTGCGCTGCCGGGTGCGCCACCGCGAGCAGGACGGGACGCCCGTCGCCTTTGGCACCGTGCAGGACATCACCGACAGCGCCGACGCTCGCGAGCAGATTCGCCACCTGTCGCAGGAGCTTATCCGTGTGCAGGAAATTGAGCGCCAGCGCATGAGTCTGGACCTGCACGACAACGTGGCCCAAACGCTGCTCTCCATCAAGCTCGCCAGTACGACACTTTTTGACGATTACGAAGACATCCCGGAGGAGCTGCGCCGCCGTTTGGCGCGGCTGTCCAGCGGCTTGCAGGACGCCATCAACTCCGTGCGCGATTTGTCTTACGACCTGCGGCCACCGCTTTTGGACCAGTTTGGTCTGGCCCGCTCGCTGGAGCTGCACTGCCGTGAACTGCAGGACAAAACCGGCGTCAGCATGGACTTTGCCGCCGCGGGGATGGACAACGTCCGTTTGGACTCCGAGATGGAGATCAATTTGTACAGGCTTGTGCAGGAGGCCCTGCGCAACGCCGTGAATCATGCCAAGGCCCGGAACGTGGCGGTACGCATTGTCTCGTCATCGCCGGACATCCTGCTGCGAGTGGAGGATGACGGTATGGGCTTCGACCTTGAGCGGCGGCGGACCCTCGCCCTGCGGGAGCGGCGTATGGGCCTGTCGTCCATGGAGGAACGCGCGCGACTCGTTGGTGGATCGCTGACCGTGAAGAGCCAGCCGGGCATGGGGACGAAGATACTGGCCGAAGTGCCAGTCAGGGAGAGACAACGTGCCAGATGAAAACAAACTGAGCATCATCATTGTGGATGACCATCCCATGTTTCGGGAGGGCCTGAAGTCCATTATCCGCCGCGACACGCGCTTTGAGATTGTCGGCGAGGCAGGAAACGGCCGCGAGGGTATGGAACTGGCCTACAAGTACAAGCCGGACCTCGCCCTTGTGGACATTTCCCTGCCAGACCTCAATGGCATTCATCTGACCGCCGAACTCAAGCAGACTCTGCCGGAAACGCGCGTGGTCATCGTGAGCATGCACTCCAAGATTGAGCACATCACCGAGGCCTTCAAGGCCGGCGCGTTTGGTTATGTGGTGAAGGAATCCGCGTCCGAAGGATTGCTCAAGGGGCTGGAGACCGTGGCCCTTGGCGATTATTTTCTGGATAGCTCGGTTTCGCCCACGGTGGTCAAGAGCCTTATGGAGTCCCCCTTGCGCCGCGGTCCGGGCAAGGACGCCGAGTACGGCACCCTGACCCCGCGCGAGCAGGAAGTCATGCGCCTGTTGGCCGAGGGGCTGACCACCCGGCAAATTGCCACCAAGCTCTACATCAGCCCCAAAACAGCGGAAAACCACCGCGCCAACCTGATGCGCAAGCTGAACCTGCAAAGCAATATCGAGCTAATCCGCTACGCCGCCCGTCTTGGGCTTATTGATCTTGATTTATGGGTGGATGCGTCCGAGGCAGGTAAAGTATAAGCGCAAATTCAATTTTCTTGGCTTTTCCCAGCCTTTTTGGCGGAAAGCTCCCGAAGTGGGAGCTTCCCCCAGAACCTAGGACGGAAACGCAAAAACGCACCAAAGCCCCTTCGGTTTCGAGGGGGCTTTTTTGTATTTCCTTCCGTCATCCTTGGATTTTATGACCCCCAGACCGTCTGGGGGTTTCCCCTATATAAATGGGTGTAATCCTGAAAGTTTGGATAGATTTCCCTATATACAAAGTTTCGTGGATTTTTTTAGATGCATCATCGGCAGAAATCCTAAGCAACTCAATTGAATAGGAGAAAAGCGATGACCAAGGCTGGGATGGTGGAACAGATTAAGGACAAGGCTGGCCTGCCCACGAAAGTTGCGGCAGAAAAGGTGTACGACGCCGTTTTGGACACCGTGCGCGAAGCCCTTATTGGTGGCGACTCCGCCATCTTTACGGGACTCGGCTCGTTCCATGTCGTGCAGCGCGCAGAACGCGCGGGCCGCAATCCCGGAACCGGTGAAGTGATTCGCATTCCTGCTTGCAAGGTTGTGCGCTTCACTCCCGGCAAAAAGATCCGGGCGATCCTGAACTAGCAGAGCTGCTTCGGGGAGAGCCTTGTAGAGACCCCCGCTGGGCGAGGCGGGACGATGCGGCACCGGCTTTTGCCGGTCTGTGCCGGGGGACGCGACGCACGCGTTGCGGCCTTGGCAACGATGTCCTGTTGTCTGGTGGCAACAACCAACTTTCAGCGCCATCTTCCACTTTGTCGCTTCATGGAAGCGCTGACGCGGTGAGGAACCAGAAACAGCAGCCCCCTGTCCGGGGAAGCGCCCCAGAGGGCGAGAGAGGGACGGGAGGTTGTGGCTATGAGGAAAGCAGGGTGACGAGCATGGCTCGCCGCCCTGTTTTTCGTTGGTGGACGGGGGAAGGCGTGGGCGTGGTGTGGTACGGGCCGCATCGCCATCTGCGCAAGGGACAAGGCCTGCAGGGCTTAGCCTGCGGCGCCTGTTTTGTGGAGCGCAAAGAGGAGGGTGAGGCGGGTGTGCGGACGTGAACAGGCCTGAGAGGATTGGATGGCGTGTAAGGTGTGGGCGGAAGCTCTGTCATCACAGAGTGGGGCGAGGTCGGGAAGGCAGAGAAGCAGGGGCAACTGATGCAGCGGTGGGGCGCTGTGAGATGACTCTGGGCTGGGGCTGTCTCGTGGCGAGGAATACAGGTGCTGGTGGTGCGGCGGCCGGAGTGTGGGACGTCCGGCCTCAGGGAGAGGTTCTGCGTGGCTTGCCCCAGTAAGGACGGCCGCGGCCTCCACGCGCAAGATGAGGGCGTGTGTGTAGGGTTCGGTTCGCGCTTTTCCCGCAGTCACCGCATCTCGTGTCACGCGCGGCTTTCCGGGCTATTCGGCGGGGCTGCGCAGGGCGGCGTCGATGCTGGCGGCGAGGTCCTTCTTGAGCATGGGTTTGAGCAAAAAGCCCCTGATGCCGATGCTGCGGGCGCGTTCGGCGCTGATGTCCTCGGAGTAGCCCGTACAGATGATGATGGGCACGTCCGGGCGCAGGGCCAGTATTTCCTTGGCGAGGGCTTCGCCGGTGAGGCCGGGCATGCTTTGGTCCGTTACCACAAGGTCAAATTCGTTTGGCGCGGATTTGAAGACCTCCAGCGCGTCCAGGCTGCTGGTGGTCACGCTGGTGGTAAAGCCGAGGCTGTCGAGCATTTCCCCGCCGATGGTGGCAAGGGCCTTTTCGTCGTCAATGAACAGGGCGCGGCCTTTGGCGCTGGGGCGCGGCGTGGCTGGTTCTTCCGTTCCGATTGGGACAATGTCCGCCGCGGGCAGTACCACGCGGAAGGTGGCCCCCTCGCCGGGGGGCGAGTCCACGGACACGGTGCCGCCGTGGCTGCTGACAATGCCATGCACCATGGCCAGCCCCATGCCGGTGCCCTCGTCGGGCTTTTTGGTGGTGAAGAATGGGTCGAAGACGTTGTCGAGAATTTCGTCGGGGATGCCCGTGCCTGTGTCCGCCACGGTCAACAGCACGGCGGCGCGGGCCGCGCCGTCCTCGGTGACAAGCGTCGTATCCGCCAGCGACACGCGCAGGGTGCCGCCCGTGGCGCGCATGGCGTGCGCGGCGTTGGTGCACAGGTTCATGATGACCTGATGAATTTGGCTCAGGTTCGCCATTACCGCCGCGGATGCGGGCGGCAGGTCCGTGATGATGTTCACGTTGGCGGGCAGGGACGCCCGGAGCATTTTGGTCACTTCCTTCACCACGCTGTCCAGTTGCAGCGGGCGCAGGGCCAGTTCTTCCTGCCTGCTGAAGGTGAGAATCTGGTGAATGAGGTCGCGGGCGCGGCGCCCGGCGTTGATGATTTCCGTCAGGCGGCGCTCGGTGACGGTTTCCGGCGTGGCGTCCTCCAGCGTCATTTCCGCGTAGCCCATGATGACGCCGAGGATGTTGTTGAAGTCATGCGCAATGCCGCCGGCAAGGGTGCCGATGGCCTCCAGCTTTTGGGACTGGCGCAGTTTGGCTTCCAGCTGCTTCCTGCTGCTGATGTCGTGCGCGACCAGCACAAAGCCGTCGGCGTCCTCGTCCACGGCGCGGTCCACATGAAAGGGCGAAACCGAAACAAGAAACACGCCGCCAAGGCCGGGCAGGTCCATTTCCACCACTTCGCCGTCGCTTTGGGACATGGCGCGCAGTTGCTGCAGGGCGGTGCTGTGGTCGTCCATGGGCGGCAGCAGTTTGGACCAGTGCAGGCCCACGGCCTGCTTGGGATGCAGGCCAAGGCGCGTGGCAAGGGCCATATTCATGCGCCGCAGGGTGAAGTTGCGGTCCAAGATGGCGATGACGTCGGGCACGCTGTCAAAAGTGCGCTCCCACTCCTGCTTGGCGCGGATAATCATGGCCTCCACGCGCTTTCGTCGGTCAATATCCTCAATGGAGCCTTCCACGGCGGAGAATTCGCCGGAGTCGCCCCGGATGGCGCGCGCGGAGAGCGACACCCAAATGGACGAGCCGTCCACGCGGTGAATGCGGGTTTCAAAGTCGCGGATGCGGCCATGCTCCTCCACCAGCGTGAGGATGCTTTCCTGCGTTTCGGCGTCAATGTGCGGCAGGTCCAGCGCGGCCTTTCGCGCGGTTTCAAAGGCTTCCGGCGATTCGTAGCCAAGGATGCGGGTAAAGGCCGGGTTGTAGCTGGTCAGCCGGCCCCACGGCGTGCAGCGAAAAATGCCAACCATGGAGTCATCGATGACGCGGCGGTATTTTTCCTCGTTCATGCGGTGGGTTTCGAGGGAGATATTCAGTTGGCGGTGGGCGCCTCCATGGATAAGGGCGCGCTGGACCGCCGGGGCGAAGCTCCAGTCCGTCAGGCACAGGTAATCGTCCGCACCGTCGTGCATGGCGGCGATGGCGGCCTGCGGGCTGGGCTGCTCGGCAACAAGCAGAAACGGCAGATGCTCGCGAGCGGCGCGGGTGATGGCAAGGCTCTCCTCCCACGGCATGCCGGGGAGCTCCGAGGCGGCCATAACGATGTCCCACGGCTCATCCGCAAGGGTCTGCGCCAGCCGGAGCGGCGAAGACACGACGTTATACGCGGGTTCCAGCCCGTGGGCCGACAGGCGGGTGACAATGGCGGACGCCAGTTCTTCGGAGTCCGAGATGACAAGCAGGCTAAATCGGGTCATCGCAGGGCCTTTGCTGGATGCCATGCCTCTGGGGGGAAGGGCGCGGGGCATCCTGTGTTTTGCGTTTCCGGGCAGACGGTTAGGATGCTAACCGTCGTCACGATGGATACCAGATTGCCTGCTGGCCGTAAATCGCGCGGGCTGTTGACCCACCCGTGCGCGCCCCGTATTCTGCAGGATGAAAACCTGTAAAAGCTATGGGAGGCCGCATATGGCGGACCGGAAGTTACCGCTCATCTATATTGCCAGTAGTGGCCGCTCCGGGTCCACTTTGCTGGATATGCTCCTTGGCGCGCAGCCGGGGATATGGACGGCGGGCGAGGTGCAGATGCTGCCCTTTGAGCTGGCCCGGGGCAAGTCTCCCTGCGGATGCGGTGAGCGCGTGGCGGAGTGCGACTTTTGGACCGAGGTCGCGGCCCGGTGCCCGCAGGCGCTGGCCTCGGGCGAGATTGGCCGCTTCCGCGATGAGAGTGGCTATGGCAAGGCGCTGCGCTGGGCGGAGATTCGCGCCCTACGCACGCCCGTGCGGGAGGTTGGGCCGGACCGTTCGGCGGAATACTTCCACCATGGCAGGGCCAACCGGGAACTGCTGGACACCGTGCGCGCCGTAGCCGAAGAGCGCACCGGAAAACCCGTCACATGGCTGGTGGATGCGTCCAAGGATGTGTACCGCCTGTCGTGGCTCATCCGGAGCGGACTCTTTGACATCCGCGTCATCCATGTCCTCAAGGATCCACGGGCCTTTGTGTACTCCAAGATTCGCCGCTTGCCGCGCCTTGGCGGCTGGCGCTACGCTCCGCGTATGACCTTGCGCTGGGTGGTGGAAAACCGCCTGCTGGCGCGGGTGTACCGCACGGAGCTTCCCGTGGAGCACGCCTTGCTGCTGCGGTATGAGGACCTTGCCGGACAGCCGGAGAGGACCATGCGTATGGTCCTCCCGTGGCTGGGTCTTCCGGATGCGGAGCCGAAGATGGATTTTCGCAGCGGCAACCACGCCCTGTCCGGCAACGCCATGCGCGCCGCTGTGGGCGGCATTATGCTTGATGACCGGTGGCGTTCGGCCATGCCCGCCCTGATGCGCGGGGCCGTTGGGCTGGCCACGGCCATGGAGGCCCGCCGCTACGGCTATTGACTGGCCACGACGTCGGCCTCGCAGGGGAGCCATGGTTCATTGATCATGCGCCGGGAGCCGGTAAGGGTGATGGCGTCCGCCAGCATGCCGCCGATGAGTGGCGTCACCGGCGTATACGGGCAGCGGACTTCCACCTCCATCATGGCGCAGGGGCGTCCTGCGTTCCCCTCGCTAGGCGCGCCCGTCCCAAGTGTTGTGGGCCAGCTGCGCACGGTGATGGTCAGCGGCCCTGTCGGCTCCGGCAGGGCGATGGTATCCGACAGGGTGCGGACCGCGCCTGTGATGCGCGCCAGTCTGTCCCCCTCCATGTCCCCTTGGCCGGTCACCGCAAAGCGTGCTCCGGCGGAGGCGGCCTTTTCCAGTGTGGACTGGGTGAAGTACAGGTTTCCTAGCTCCACAATCAGCAGAATCATCCCCAGCACAACAGGCAGCAGAAGACTGAATTCCACCACGGACAGCCCGCGCTGACGCGCGTGCGGTGTGCGGCGTATGGTGCGTGTGTGGTGCATGGTGTGTCCTCCCTTGGGCTAGCGCAAAAGCCGCCATCCCAGCTGTCGGCCTATCTTTTTGAACACGTCGCCAATGTCGTAGGGCGAGGGCGCGTTGAAGTAGTGGTCGTCCGTCCCCGGCGTGCTGGAGGCCGCGGCCTTGAGCAGGCGCACGTCTTCGGCGTCGGAGTCGCCGTAGCGGATGCAGAAGACCTCAATCCCGGCGTTGCGGGCGAGCATGGCCTCGGCGAGCAGGTCCTCGTTCAGGCGGCCGCCGTCCTCGCAGTGGGCGTCCATGTCCAGCATGCCGAAGTAGGCGTTGGTCCAGTAGTTGTTGGGCTGGTACGACACCGCGTGCGAGCCGCCGCACATGCCGTCCTCGGTGTCGCCGTCGGTGAGCAGAATGAGGATTTTGCGCATGTCGCCACTGGCGTCGCCCTCGGTAAAGGGAGCCTGCGGCGTCAACACATGGCGGCCCCACTTGATGCCCTCCGAGATGACGGTGCCGGACCAGTCCCCGCGTCCGTCCTGTTCGTAAATGGCGCTGAGGATGGCGTATTTGTCCTGTGTGAGGGCGTGGGTGAAGGGGATGCTGTCGCAGGTGCCGGAACTGACGCGCAGGCGGGACCATGACGGCACGCGGTATTCGCGTTTGTAATATTCTTCATTCAGGCCGTCGTTCAAGGTGCCGTCGGCATTGCGGCATCCGGCGGGCAGGCCGTCCACCCCGGCGGGGATGCGGACCTTGCCGCGAAACGGCACCAGACCAATGCGGACCGACGCGGCCATGCCGTCGGGCATAACGAAGTCCACCAGTTGGCTGGCGGCGGCGTTAGTCTCGTCAATGGGCGCGCCCTTCATGCTCCCGGAATTGTCGATGACGAACACGATTTCCAGATTGTTGAATCCGGCCATGGCGCTGGCTTCAATGCGCTGCGAGCTCAGGCCAATAACGGGCAGGAGCATCAGGTCCACGTCCGCTGCGGCGGTGATTTCCACACTGCGCACCGCGCCGCCGGGGACGAGCCCCGTCAGCTCTGCGCCGGGGTGGTTTTCGTCCAGATACGTTGTTGCGGCGTCCCGGACGAGGCCTTTGTCCATGTCCGGGTCGTAGGGCAGTTGCAGGCTGGCGGCAAGGGCTGCGGAGTCCACAGCGGCTTGCAGGCGGGAGTGGGCGAGGTACAGATTTGCGGAGTCGAGTGCGAGGCCCATCAGGGCGAGGAGAGCGGGGAGGAGGACGGCGATGAGAACGGCGGCGGAGCCTGAGTTGTGACGGTTAGAGCGCTGGCATGCTGGTTCGCGCCCGCAGGGTGAAGGAGCGCGCGCCGGACTGCCCAAAGCCGGGCACGGCGGCGAGAAGCGTTGCATAGACATAGCTGACCTCGACGGTGAGTTTGTCTGTGGTGTCGTCTGTGGTCACGGCGGCGGAGAGCTTGTCCGCGTCCAACTCGGGCGCGAGCCGCCGGACCAGTTCCGTTACATCGGGCGGGGCGGGCGAGGACGCCAGAAGCCGCGCGGCCTGCCTGCTGCAGTCGCGGATGTCCGTATAGGCGCCCAGCATGTTGCCGCCCTCCACGAGGGTGGCGATGAAGACGGCCAGAAGTGGCAGGATAAGTGCCACTTCCAGTGCCGCCAAACCGCGTTCACGGTGCTGTCGCATAGGTGCTTCCTCCTTGTGCGTCAGGTGTTGCTTTTGGCCCCGGTGGCGGGGGTGCGCTTGATGATGCGCAGGTTGCGGTAGCCGTGGTCCCGCTTCAGGGTGCGCTGGAGCTGTTGCGCGCTTTGCAGTTCCATGAATTCACCGGCGGTGACGCGGTACCACTTGCCCTTGCCGCGCACCTTCACGCTGGACACGTGGGCGTTGTAGCCCTTGCGGATAAGCTCGCGCGCGATGCGGCGGGCCTTGCCCACGGAGCGCCATGAGCAAACGTGCACCGTGTACACGGGCAGGTCGCCAAGGGGCGTGGGTTCCAGCGTGCTGTTGTCGATGCCCACGGAGTCGAGGAGGAAGTTCAGGGTGGAGTCGGCCTTGGTGACCGGGGTGCCGTCCGGGGCGTAGGAGCGTACGTCGTGGGCGCGCTGTGCGGGGGCCGCCTTTGTCGGCGCGTGCGGCGCGGACTGGGCAAAGCTGCGGGCAAGGCGCGCGCGGCGCAAATTCTCGCTGGCGCGTTCGTAGTAGCCGGGCTCAAGGCGGATGGCGGTTTCAAAGCAGGCGATGGCGTCGTCGTAGCGCTCCTGCATCAGGTGCACGTAGCCGAGGTTGTTGTAGGCGCCGGCGTCGCCCTCGGCGCTGCGGAAGGCCTCCAAGGCTTCGGGGTAGCGGCCCATGCGCGCAAGGGCGAGGCCCATATTATTGGAGGTGCGGCGCAAGGGCGCGCCAAGGCGCAGGGCCTTGGCAAAGGCGCGCACAGCGTCGGCTTCGCGCTCCATCATGGTGTAAGTCATGCCAAGGTTGTTCCACACGGCGGCGCTGTCTGGAGTGCTGTCGGGCGCGATGTCGAGAGCAGTGCGGAAGGCCGTGACCGCGGCGGCGAAATCGCCCCGGTAGTTGTGGATGGCCCCAAGGTGGGCGTAGGCGCGGTGCAGGGATGGATCAAGGTGCGCGGCGCGGGTGAGGCGGGCTTCGGCTTCGTCGTACAGCCCGTTTCGGAAGGAGACGATGCCCGCTCCTTCAAGGGCTTTGGCGTGGTCCGGGTCCGCACTGAGGACGGCGTTGAAGGCCTCAAGGGCGCGCTCGCTGCGTCCTTGCTGCAGGAGCGCCATGCCCATGTGGTAGCGCGCGGGAATGCACGAGGGCGCAAGGGCGGCGGCGCGGGCGTACTGGCCGAATGCGGCCTCGCTGCGGCCTGCGGCGTCGAGGCGGCGGCCCTGGTCCACAAGGGCGAGGGCCTGCGTGGCGTTCACGGAGGATGCGGCGGACTGGACCTGCGCGTCCTGCGCGGGGTGGGCGGCACTTTGGCCCGGTGTGTGCGCGGCGCAGCCGCACAGCCCTGCAAGCAGCAGAGCCGCCGAAGCCGTTAACAGTGAAGTGGTGCGTCGAGTCATATGCCGTCTCCCTCGGTGTTAGAATCTGGAAAAAACCTTCATAAGCTGGATGGCAGCCGGACCCATAATGGCGACGAACAGCGCAGGCATGATGAAGAAGACAAGAGGAAACAGAAGCTTGACCGGCATCTTGGCCGCGCGCTCTTCCGCGCGCTGGGTGCGGGTGGTGCGCAGCGCGTCGGAGTAGACGCGCAGGGTGCCCGCAATGCTGGTGCCAAAGGTGTCCGCCTGATTAATCAGCGTCACCAAGCTGTTCATGTCTTCAAGGTCCACGCGCCGGGCAAGGCTGCGCAGTGCGTCTGCACGTTTCATGCCTGCCCTCAGCTCAAGAATCAAGGTCTTGAATTCTCCGGATAAAGTTGGCGCGGCGGCGCGGAGCTCGCTCCCCACCCGCGCAAGGGCCTGATCCAGCCCCATGCCTGACTCCACGCAGACCACAAGCAGGTCCAGCGCGTCGGGCAGGGCGTGCAGGATGGCCTGCTTGCGGCGCTTTATGGCAAGGCTCAGCCAGATGTCCGGCAGGTACAGCCCCACCGCCGCCGGGACGATGGTCAGCAAAAGTGACCCACCAACGCCCTGTCCATCCAGCAGAAATTTCCCACCAAGGCCGATGAGCGCCCCCACAACCGTTGCCGCCAGCTTGGCCCCCCAGAATGCGGCGGGCGCGCCGCTGCCGGGATAGCCCGCGCGCAGAAGCCGCAGCGCCAGCTTGGACATTTCGTCCGGGTCAGCAGGGGCAACGCGCTGCCCGAGGGTGGCGGCGGTGCGGCCCATGGCCCCCGCAAGGCGCTGGCGCAGGGGCTGACGTGGTGCCGTCCGGTGCGGACGTCCGCTCATGCGCTCCTCCAGCCGCGTGAGCTTCCCGCGCGAGGACAGCGCCCCGCTGATGCCAAGGACCAACAGCAAGACGGAGACGAAACCGGCGCAGGCCGCCGTGATGGGGAGCAGAAGTGGTGCCGACATAACCGCGCCTCCTTTAGACCTTGATGGCAATGAGCTTTTTCAGCACCGCCGCGCCAACGCCCATCATGATGATGGCCATGGTCATGACGGACCGGCCCTGCGGTGTTTCGTAGAGCAGGCTCATGTATTCGGGGTTGATGAGGTTGATGACCAGCCCTACGCCGCCGGGGAGCGCCAGCAGAATGTAGGCCGTCAGCCGCCCCTCGGCGGAGAGCACGCGGATTTTGCCCTGCAGCTTGAAGCGCTCGCGTATCAGGCGCGAGATGCCCGCGATGATTTCCGCAAGGTTGCCGCCGGTTTCGCGCTGAATGTTTACGGAGACGATGAAGAAGCGCAGGTCCGGGCAGTCCACACGCGTGGCAAGGTTTTCAAAGGCGTCGTCCATGTCGACGCCGAAGTTGATCTCCTCCAGCGTTCTGCCGAATTCCGGGCCGATGGGCGGGGCGAATTCGTCCGCGACAAGGCGCAGGCCGTGGGTGAAGGCGTGCCCCGCCTTGAGGGCGCGGGCGACAAGGTCGAGAGCTTCGGGCAGTTGGCGCTGAAAGGCGCGCATGCGGCGGTTCTTGGCGCGGCGAATCCAAAAGAACGGGGCGTAGCCCAGCACCGTGGTGGGCACCATATGGAAGAACATATTGTCCGACACGGCCCGCGCCAGATGAAAGCCCACCGCCGCGCCAAGAAGAGCCAAAAGCAGGAGCGTGCCCACGCTGATGCGCTTGCCGGATTGGCGGATGAGGGTGTCCAGCCGCTGGGTCCACGAGAGCCTCCCCAGCAGGCTGTGGAGCCACGCCACGTCCGAGAGCGAATGCTGGCGCTGGATGTCTACCTCCTGCGGGGCAAGGCGCGACAGGCGCTGCATGCGGCGGCGGGTGAGGCGTTCGCCTTCGTCGCGGCGGCTGCGCAGCAGGATGATGGCGGCGCAGGCCGTGGAAAATATGCCAATGACGGTGGCGAGGGCGATGAGGGTGTTCATGGCGTTTCCTCCCCGACGCTGAGCAGGGTTCCGGCGCGGAAGAGGTCGGCGTCCAGTTCCACGCCAAGGGCGGACAGGCGCTGCGCAAACTTGGGCCGGATGCCCATGGACTCAAACACCCCGCGCACGCCGCGCGTGGCCGTAACGCCCGTTTGCCGGAAGCGGAAAATCTCCTGCATGGTGATGGCCGGGCCTTCCATGCCCGTAATTTCCTGCACGCTGATGAGCTTTCGCGTGCCGTCGCCAAGGCGGGTGGCCTGAATGATGACGTCGATGGCCGAGGCAATGGTGCGCTTGGTGGACTCGCCGGTCAGGTTCAGTCCTGCCATGGCGGTCATGGTCTCAATGCGCATGAGCGCGTCGCGCGGGGTATTGGCGTGCACGGTGGTCAGGGAGCCGTCGTGGCCGGTGTTCATGGCCTGCAGCATGTCCAGCACCTCCGCGCCGCGCACCTCGCCCACGATGATGCGGTCCGGGCGCATGCGCAGGCAGTTTTTGACGAGGTCGCGGGCGGTGATTTCGCCGCGGCCCTCAAGGTTGGCCGGGCGGGTTTCCAGACGCACCACGTGGTCCTGTTTTAGTTGCAGCTCCGCCGCGTCCTCAATGGTGACGATGCGTTCGTCATGGGGCACAAAGCGCGAGAGCACGTTGAGCAGGGTGGTTTTGCCGCTGCCGGTGCCGCCGGAGATGAGAATATTCAGCCGCGCCCGCACAATGCCGCGCAGCACGTCGCCAATTTCCTTTGTGAGCGCGCTGAAGGCGATAAGGTCGTCCATCTCCAGCGGGTCGCGCGAGAAGCGGCGGATGGAGAGGCTGGGCCCGTCGATGGCCAGCGGCGGGATGATGGCGTTCACGCGCGAGCCGTCCTCAAGGCGGGCATCCACCATGGGCGAGGATTCATCAATGCGCCGCCCCATGCGCGAGACGATGCGCTCGATGATTTGCCGCAGGTGGGCGTCGTCCTGAAAGCGGGTGTCCGTGCGCTCCAGCTTGCCGCGCCGTTCCACGTAGACCTGCGCGTAGCCGTTGACGAGGATGTCCGACACGGCGGGGTCCTGAAGCAACGGCTCCAGCGGGCCAAGGCCCAGCACCTCGTGGCGCATTTCGCTGATGATGCGTTGGCGCTCGGCCATGTTCAGGGGCGCTTGGCGGAACTCCTCGGCAAGGATGCGCTCCACAAGGGCGGCGATGCGGCGGCCCAGTTCCTCCGGGTCCAGACGCTCCACGGCGGCAAGGTCGATGCGCTCGATAAGGCGTTGGTGGAGCTTGGCCTTGACGGTGTAGTATTCCTCGCCCGTGGCGTCGTGGGACGTTGGGCGTATGGGGCGCTGGGCCATGTGTTCCGGGCTGGGAGCGGGCGGCGTGATGCAGGACGGTGCAGGCTGCGCCGCGCGCGTGGGCGTTGCCGTCTCTGGGCTGGCCGTGTGCGGGCGGCGCTGCGGCGTCTTCCACGCGCCGGTGTTGCGGCTGAGGCGGTCGGTCAGGCTCATGATTCACTCCGTGCGGCGCGCGGGGCGGGAGTCAGGCTCATGGCGCGGGTGCGCGAGACAAGGCGCGACAGGATGCCCCGCGCCGGGGCGGCCTCGGCCTGCGCGGTGTGCCCGAGGGTTGCGGCCAGCCGCGCGATGGAGCGCGTTACGGGCGAGGCGGGCGCGCAGTGGCGCAGGGGGCGGCCCTGATTGATGGCCGACAGCGTGGCCGCGTAGTCGTTTTCAATGCGCCAGAAGACCTTGCGCCCGAGGAGTTCTTCGGCCTCGCGCACGGAGATTTCCGCCTTGGAGAGGTGGCGGCTGACCACAAGGCGCACCTTGGCGGCAAGGCCGGGGCGCATGGCGTCAAAGTTTTCCAGCAGCTTTCGGACATTGGCGAGGCAGGGCAGGCTGAGCACGCAGACGAGGTAGATATCGTCGGCGTGGTCCATGGCGGCGACGGAGATGTCGTCCAGATGCGGATTGCCGTCCACCACGGTGACGGCGTAGTCCGCGCGCAGCCGCGCCATGAGGGCGTCCACAGCTTCGGCGGAGACGGCGTCTGCGTCGCCTGGGCGGCTGGGGGAGGGCAGAATATCCAGCCCGCTGGCGTGGCGGACCATGAGGCTGGCGAGGAATGTGGCGTCCAGCCGCGAGATGTCGCGCGCGGCCTCGCCCCAGGTGTTGGCGTATTCTATGTCCAAAAACAGCGGCACCTCGCCAAGGGGAACGCGCATATCCATAAGGGCGACGCGTTCGCCGCCACCGGCCAACTCCACGGCAAGGTTCACGGCCACGGTGGTGGCCCCCACGCCGCCCTTGCCGCCGATGACGTGGATAATGCGTCCGGCGGCGTCCTCGCCCTGTGCGGCTGTGGGCGCGGCAGTCTGGGGCGCGTCGTAGCGCTCCACAAAGCGCGAGAGCGCGGCGGCAAGGTCGTCATCGTCGCACGGGGCGGGCAAAAATTCCGACGCCCCGGCGCGCATGGCGGCAATGATGAGGTCTGGACTTTTCTCCCCGGCGGTGACGAATACTTCGTGCACCAGCCCGGTGTAGAGCATGCGGCGGATGCGGGCGAGGTCGCTGTCGTGATCGTCGCCCATTTCGTACAGGCAGGCCCCGCCAGAGCGTGTATCGTCCGCGCGGGTGGCGGTGAAGCGGGGGTGGCGCTCCACAAGGGCCGTGACGCGCTGCTGGGCGTCGTGGTCCCTGAGACTGATGCGTATGGGATACATGGTCTGCATGGCGTGCTCCGCTTGGGCTTGGGTGCGTTTCGTCTATGGTCCGCCGGGGGCGACGGTGCCAAGTTCCAGCGACATGGTCGCTTCGCCGGGCGCCTCCTGAGGCGTGGCGTAGCGCCGCGCCGCGTGGTCAGCGAGGGTGCCGCTCAGGCCCTCCACGGGCGTGGGCGGGGCCGGACCGGGGGTGACCTGCTGGTACAACAGCTGCTGATGGTAGGCCGCGCCAAGGGGCGTGGTCTTCTGGGCGGTGCAGGCCGCGCAGGTCAGGGCCGCGCACAGGGCGGTTATGGCGATAAGGCGTGTCATGGGGCGTCCTCCCGCAGGGGCAGAATGTGGCCGAATTCGCCCTCCATGCCCGAGGGCGGCGCGCCGTCGCGTCCGCCGCGGGAGCGGACGGAGGCCGGAGTGATGGACAGGGGCGCGCTGTCGTCCCTGTCGCCTTCCATCTTGCCGAGGACGAAGAATTCAAATTCATCCGGCTCCGTAAAGTGGTCGGTAGGCAGGGTTTGGCGGGCCATGTCCGTTGGCTTGGCAAGGTGGGGGGTGACGATGATGACGAGTTCGCTCTCGGCCTTTTGGAACTGCTTGGAGCTAAACAGCATGCCAAGGACGGGGATGTCGCCAAGGGCGGGGTACTTGTTCACGTCCTCGCGCACGGCGTTTTGCAGCAGGCCTGCGATGGCAAAGCTCTGCCCGTCGCCAAGCTCCACCACGGTCTCCGCGCGGCGCGAGGTAATGGCCGGGATGGTAAAGCCCTGAATCTGCAAGGCGTTTTGATAGTCCAGCTCCGAGACCTCGGGGCGCACGTCAAGGCTGATGCGGCCATCGGCCAGCACGGTGGGGGTAAAGCTGAGGCCGACGCCGTAGGGCTTGTATTCAATGGCTACGGACCCAAGGGCCTGCGGGACGGGGATGGGAATTTCGCCGCCGGCGAGGAAGCTGGCCTTCTCGCCGCCGCGGCAGACGAGGGTCGGCTCGGCCAGAATCTTCACGAGGCCATTTTGCTTCAGGGCCTGCAAAAAGCCCGTGATGGTGGCTTGTCCGCTGTGGAAGCGGAACATGCCGTTGCGCGAGGGACTGATGCGGACCTGACCGCTGCCAAGGCCGCCGTTTTGCGCGGCGGCGGGGCCGACCACGGGCAGGGGACCATTTTTATTGTCCAGCGCCCACAGGTCGTTGAGGATGGTGTAGAAGAAGTCGCCGTTCATGTAGTAGCTGAGGTCAATGCCCAGCTTTTCCATGACGGTGCGCGACATTTCGGCGACTTTGACTTCCAGCAGCACCTGATGCACGCCGCCGACGCGCAGCAGGTTGGTCACGCCGTCCGGCGAGGGCGCAAAGGCGCGGGCGAGGTCAAGGGCGGTGGAGAGGCTTTCGGTGCTGGAGACGGTGCCGGAAAGGGTGATGCTTTCATGGGCGGCCATGACCCGAATGCCGCGCTCATTGGGCAGAATGCGGTGGAGCATCTCCTTCAGGCGGGAGAGGTCCGGCGTGACCGTGATGGTGAAGACGCGCAGGACGGCGTCGCCGCCGGCCCACAGGGTGAGGGTGGTTGCGCCGGGGGTCTTGCCCGTGACGTAGACCTGCCGGGGCGACAGGACCATCACGTCCGCAATGGCCGCATCCGCTACGGAAACGCGGCTGACCGGACGCGGCGCGTCCACGACCATGGATTGCCCGGTGGCGATGCGGACGGTACCGGGCGGATATCCTGCGGCCTGCGCGGCTGCCCCGCAGGGCAGAAGGCTGGCCATCAGCAGCAGGAGAAGGATGGTGACGGGGCGCGACGGCATGGCGTCTCCCTCCCTGCATGCGCGGCGATGCGCTACATGCTGCTTGTCACGAGGACCTCAATGCGGCGCACGGGCTGGAGGTGACCCTCCGCCACGATGGTTGCGCCGTCGAGAGTTGCCCTCGTCTGGTTCGTCTCCGCACTCATGGTGGCGCTGAGGGACGCGGTGCTGGGCGAGGACGAAGGACGAAGCGTCGCGGTCGCGGCGAGGATGGCCGTGAAGATGAGCATGCCTGCAAGGATGTGTTTGGGAGCGGAGAACATGATTAAAACCTCAAGGTTGTGCGTGTTGTTCCTGTAATAAGCTCCACGCGCTGGCGGCGCGGGGCCGGGGTGGCCTGTGTGGGGGCCTTTGCTGTGCGCAGTGCGGCCAGCGTGCGCGGAATGTCGGTTCCGCTGGTGCGGATGTTGTCGTTGTCTGCCGGATTGCGCAGGGCAAAGTGCAGGGTGCCGCGCGTGGCGGCCAGGGCGAGGCGCTCGGCCTCATCCGGCGTCAGTTCCAGCGTGTAGGTGTCCACGGAGGCGGGATCGTCGCTTGCGGTGCGTTCCCACTCGGTGCCCGACGCCAACACGCGGATGTTTTGGAGCACCATCTTGGTGACGGTGCGTTCGTTTCGTGAGCTGTCGTCGTCAATGGTGACGAGGACGTCCACGCGGTTGCCCGGGCGGACGAACCCAGCCAGCCCCAGCACCTTGTTGCCCTTAACGCCAACGGCGCGCTTGCCGGGCGCCACAAGGGCGCTGACGCCGCCGGTCTGCACGTCCGGCGCCACAAGGCGCGATGCTGTCACGGCTTCACCAGCGGCAAGGTCCGTGAGCAGAACGCGTCCGGCAAGGGCCTCGGCGCTGCCGTATGCGCCGTCCGGGCGGTTGGCGGGCAGAAAATCGGCGGAGCGCAGGTGCTCCGCAGTGAGGGCCGTGCCCTTGGTCAGCGGCGCGCTGGCGACGACCACGGCCACCGTGGCGGGCGCGGCGTCGGCGTTGGGTGCGGCGCTTTGGGCGCGCATCCACAAAAAGATGAGGCCCCCGGCAAAGAGCGACAGCGCAAACGCGAG
>NZ_JBUDSW010000008.1:0-28302 GCF_054921475.1 Desulfobaculum sp.
TGCGCAAGACCGACGTGGCCGCGCGGCTTGGCGGGGATGAATTGGGCATCCTGCTGTGGAATGTGGAGGATGCGGACGCCCTGAGGCGCTACGCCGAGGACTTGCTGGCGGCCCTGTCCGAGCCGTGCGTCTGTGGCGGGGAGTCGTGTCAGGTGGGCGCGAGCATTGGCGGCAGCCTGTGCCCCATGCATGGTGAGGACCCGGAACAGCTGGTGCGCTGGGCGGACCGCGCTCTGTACGTGACCAAGCGGCAGGGCAAGAACGGCTTCACCCTCGCCGACGCCGTGGACACTGCGGACTGAGCTCTGCCCTCGCGGCGGAGCGCCCTGCGCCCCAAAGCCCTGACAACACCGCCGCCAAGTTGAGACGGCCTCTGAAAAAAAGCGCCCCGTGTGGGGCGCTTTGTGTTTTTGCGTGATTAGAAGCGGGGGCGTTTGGGCGCCGCTGCCGTCTCGGTCTGCACGGTGTGTTCGCCTCCGGGGGCGGGCGGGGCGTCTTCTGGGTGGGGCGGTTCGTGCGTGATGCCGTGGCGCGTGTACTGCGTGGCGATGCCTTCCTCGCGGAAAAGGGTCGCCAGCCCGCGCGTCATGTCGCTCTTGAGGCTCCACGCGGAGGATGGATTTTCGGCCCATGCGGCAATCCAGCACACCACGCCGTCCGGCTCAAGGCGCATCACCCAGAATTGCGGGTCGTCGCGGTCGGAGAAGCTGTCGCTCTGGGTGGCGATTTTTTTGGCGTTGCGCTCCACGTATTCAAGATCCACATCGTAGGCGACCTTGAACTCAATATACGCCCAGATGATGCGCTCAGTGATGGTCAGGTTCAGGAATTCCTTGGTCATCATCCGGCTATTGGGGATGACGTAGCGCCGCCAGTCCCAGATTTTGATTTTTGTATGCGTGGGCGAGATGTCTTCCACGGTGCCGTAGTGGTCGTCGATGATGACCACGTCGCCAACGCGGATTTGGTTGGACAGCGAGATGACAACGCCGGAAATCATATTCTCCACATACGGGCGCGCGGCAATACCGAGGATGACGGTAAACGCCGTGATGAACAGGGAGAGCATGGTGGACGGGATGTTGCCGATAAACGGCAGCGCCCCGGCGATGACGGCAAAGGTGAGCACGCCGCCAAAGAGAAATTTTTGGATGACGGAGAAGCGGCGGTCCACCTGTTCCGTCATTTTGCGCTTGCGCTTGATTTTGGAGCGGCGGGTCAGCGCGTCGTTGGGCAGGGGGTCCAGACGTTTGATTTTGTCCAGACGTTCTAGTTTGCGCTCCTTGACCGATGTGACATGCCGCTGGGCGCGCCACAGGATGAGGATGGCGATAATGGCGACAATTCCCAGATACAGAAGCGGGATGTTGTCCTTGATGAGCGCGAGAAATTCCATGCCGTAACGGCTCCGGTGCTTGTGTGGTTTCGCAGGGCTGCCCAGTTGTAAGTTTTCGCTGAAGCGGGCGCGGCGTCAAGAGCGCAGTTGCCGCTCTGCCAGCGAAGCGCGGGACGCAAGAGCGCCCCGGTGTTGCCACCGGGGCGCTTTGTCTTTGCGGAAAGAAAAGAGCCTAGGCGCCGACGCGGCCTTTGTAAGACTGCACCGTGTTCTTCAGGAGCATGGCGATGGTCATGGGACCAACGCCGCCCGGAACGGGAGTGATGGCGCTGACGCGGTCTTTGATGGCGTCAAAGTCGCAGTCGCCGACAAGGCCGTTGTCCGTGCGGTTGATGCCTACGTCAATGACGATGGCGCCGTCCTTGACCATGTCGCCGGTGACGAAGTGCGGGCGGCCGATGGCGGCAACGATGATGTCGGCCTCGGCGCACAGCTCCTTCAGGCCGGGTGTGCGGGAGTGCGCCACGGTGACGGTGGCGTTGGCACAGTCGCCATAGCCCCACAGCATCATCGCCATGGGCTTGCCCACGATGTTGGAGCGGCCAATGATCACGGCGCGCTTACCTGCGGTGGTGACGTTGTGGCGCTTCAGCAGTTCTATAACGCCGGCGGGCGTGCAGGGGGCGAATCCGGGCAGGCCAAGGGCAAGGCGGCCCATGCTGACGGGATGGAAGCCGTCCACGTCTTTGGCCGGGTCGATGAGGTCCAGACAGGCTTGGCTGTCCAGCCCCTTGGGCAGGGGGAGTTGCAGCAGAATGCCGTCCACGTCCTCGCGGGTGTTGAGGTCGCGGATGAGGTCTTCCAGCTCCTGCTGGGTCACATCCGCAGGCTTGCGGAAGGCCAGCGAGGTAATGCCCGCGTTTTCGCAGGCCTTTTCCTTGTTGCGCACGTAGACCTGCGAGGCCGGGTCGTCGCCAACAAGGATAACGGCGAGGCCGGGGGCCCTGCCGTGGGTTGTCGCAAGTTCAGCCACCTGCTCGCTCAGTTCGCTGCGAATTGCGGCGGCGGTCTTCTTGCCGTCCAGCAGAATCATGCTCGGTTCCCCCTTGAAAAGAGTCGGATGAACTGGATAGGGCGCGGAAACCGTGTTCCCGCGCCCCTGTGACGAATGTTGTGCAGCAGTCGTTACAACCGTATCTAGTCCATGTCAAACCACTGTTCGGCCATGATGGGGCCAAAGTAGATGGCTTCGTCTTCCAGGTCTTCCTCAATGCGCAGCAGCTGGTTGTACTTCGCAATCCTGTCGGAGCGGCACAGGGAGCCGGTCTTGATCTGGCCGGCGTTGACGCCAACGGCGAGGTCCGCGATGAAGTGGTCCGCGGTTTCGCCGGAGCGGTGGGAGATGACGGTGGTGTACGCCGCCTGCTTGGCCATCTCGATGGTGTCCAGCGTTTCGGTGACGGTACCAATCTGGTTCAGCTTGATGAGGATGGAGTTGGCCGCACCCTCTTCAATGCCGCGGGACAGAATCTCGGGGTTGGTGACGAAGATGTCGTCGCCCACCAGCTGGATTTTGTCGCCCAGTTCGTTGGTCAGCAGCTTCCAGCCTTCCCAGTCGCCTTCGGCCAGGCCGTCCTCAATGGAGATGAGGGGGAAGTCGCGGGTGAGTTCGGCGTAGTAGTCCACCAGTTCCTTGGCGTTGAAGGACTTGCCCTCGCCCGCGAAGGTGTAGGTGCCGTCTTTGTGGAACTCGCTGGCGGCGGCGTCGATGCCAAGGGCGATGTCGCGGCCCGGCGTGTAGCCTGCGGCCTCGATGGCGCGGATGATGTACTCAAAGGCCTCGCGGTGGCTCTTGAGGTTGGGGGCAAAGCCGCCCTCGTCGCCCACGGAGGTGACGTGGCCGTCCTTGGCGAGGATCTTCTTGAGGTTATGGAAGGTCTCCGCGCCCATGCGCAGGGCTTCGGCAAAGGAGCCAGCGGACAGCGGCATGATCATGAACTCCTGGATGTCCAGGTTGTTCGGGGCATGCTCGCCGCCGTTGATGATGTTCATCATGGGAGCGGGCAGCACTTTGCCGTTGACGCCGCCAAGGTACTGGTACAGCGGCAGGCCAAGGTGATTGGCCGCAGCGCGCGCCACAGCGAGGGACACGCCAAGCATGGCGTTGGCGCCCATGCTGGATTTGTTGTCGGTGCCGTCAATGTCCAGCATGGTGTTGTCGATGGAGGTCTGGCGGGTGACGTCCATGCCGACAACGCCTTCGGCCAGCGGGCCGTTGACGTTTTCCACGGCCTTGGTCACGCCTTTGCCCATGTAGCGGGCGGTGTCGCCGTCGCGCAGTTCAAGGGCTTCGCGGGTGCCGGTGGATGCGCCGGAGGGCACAGCGGCGACGCCAGTCGCGCCGGATTCGGTGGTGACCTCCACCTCGATGGTGGGATTGCCGCGGGAATCAAGAATTTCACGGGCCCATACGTTAACGATGGTGCTCATGGCTCGCTCCTTTTTATACGAAATGGTTGTTCATGGCGGAAGAGTCGGGCCTGCGCCACAACGGGGCATGCCCGCAAACGTCAAAATACTATCAGAAGCGCGGGGATTCATCCATACAGGCGTACGCCAGACCGCAAAAGAGCAGGTCCGGGCGCACAATGTCCAGCGAGGGGCAGACACGGGCCACGCTTTGGGCCAGCCCGCCAGTGGCGAGCACGGTTCCGCCGCCGCCGAGGGCTCCGGTCATGCGGGTGATGAGGCCCTCAATCATGGCGGCAAAGCCGAAGATAAAGCCCTGATTGAGGCTGTGCATGGTGTCGAAGCTAAAGGAGAACTCCTCGCCCGGCAGGTCGAGGGTGAGTTCGGGCAGGCGGGCGGTGCCGCAGGAGAGGGCCTTTGCCGCGCTCTCCATACCCGGGCAGATAACGCCGCCCAGAAAGGTGTTGCCCTGCACGCAGTCCACAGTGGTGGCGGTGCCGAAGTCCACAACGACAAGGTTGCGCGAGTCCACCATACGGCGCGCGCCGTAGGCGGCCACAAGGCGGTCCGGGCCTACGTTGCCTGGCACGTCGGCAATGTTGTCGAAGGGCAGAGGCAGGTTGTCCGGGGCAAAGCGGGCGCTGACGCCAAAGGCGCGGTCTGCGGCCTCGCAGATGTGCGGAACAACGGCAGGCACTACGGAACACCCGGCAACGCCGGAAATACGCCGCGTATCAACGTCCCACACCCGCGCCGCGTGCAGCAGGCGCTGCGCCCACGCATCAGGCGAATCCGCAACGGTGGGCAGCGCAAGCGTTGCAACAGGAAAAGGGCCGGCTTCTGGTGACCAAAGCGCGACCTTCGTGTTAGTATTGCCTATATCTATAAAGATGACGTGGGATGCATGCATGGGTGTTTCATCCATTGAAACGAACGGGTGGCGTTTCCATGTCCTGTCACTCGTCAGCGACTGTAAAGGTTTGAGACGGAATTTCAAGCGGTTATTTTACGTAAAGTCGTGGGACCGCCTTGTCCTTTGGTGCATCGGCGTATAAGTATTACGGTTGAGAATATCAAGATTTTCAGAGCATAGAACCCGAATATCTGGAGGCTCGCATGGATCCGTCTGTACTTGTGCCGCGTCCGGGGGGATTGATGGTGGAGTGGGGCTGGTTTCAATTTTTCCAGCTGCTTACATTCATCGGTCACCTGCTCTTCATGAACACTCTGCTTGGCAGTGCCATCATGGCCTTTGCCGAGGGCATGCGGGAGGGCAGCAGCACCCCGGTTGGCCGCCACGTCTCGCGGAAGCTGCCCACCACTGTTGCCCTGACGGTCAACTTCGGCGTTGCGCCGCTGCTGTTTATGCAGGTGCTGTATGGGCAGTTCTTCTATGTTTCCGACATTCTTATGGGCCCGTACTGGCTGGCTGTTGTTGGGCTGGTCATTCTTGCCTATTACGGGGCCTATATCTGGGACTTTCGCTTCGACAGCCTTGGGGGCATGCGTCAGGTGATATTGGGGGCGGTTATCGTCTTGCTGCTTGGCGTGGCCTTCCTGTTCACCAACAACGTGTCCATGATGCTGACGCCGGCGCGCTGGACGCAGTACTTTGAGGCACCGGGCGGCACGTTCCTGAACTTTGGCGAGCCAACCCTTGTGCCGAGATATCTGCATTTTGTGGTGGCGTCCATCGCTGTTGGTGGGCTGGTACAGGGAATCTACTGGTCGCGCAAGCGGCGGCGCAGTCTGCCCGGTGCGCAGGCCATTGCCGCGCGCGGTATGAATGTGTTTGCCTACGCCACGGCCGTGCAGATTGCTGTTGGCTCATGGTGGCTGGTGAGCATGCCCCGCGACGTGATGCTCGTCTTCATGGGCGGGCGTCCCTTTAACACCGCCGTCTTCCTCATAGCGCTGGCCCTTGTGGCCTGCTGTCTCATCTTCGGCTTCCGTGGGCGTGTGGTTCCTGCGGCGGTTGCCCTTGTCCTGACCGTGGTGACCATGGTGGGCCTGCGCGAACTGGCGCGCGTGGCGTACCTTGAACCCTTCTACAAGGTGGCGGAGCTGCCCTCGTCGGGCCAGCATTCGCCGCTTGTCATGTTTATCGTGTCATTGTGTGTGGGGCTTGGCGTCATCGCCTATGTGCTCAGGCTTGCATCGGAAGTCCGGAAGGAGGAAGCGTAGCATGGACTATCCAGTCTGGCAGATTCCATTCTTTGGCGGCGGGCTGCTTGTGGCCATCATCGCCGTGGTGCATGTGTTTGTGGCCCACTTTGCGGTGGGCGGGGGCCTGTTCCTTGTGCTGACGGAAATGAAAGGCCACCGCGAAAACAACCCTGCCATCCTTGAGTATGTGCGGCGGCACACCAAGTTTTTCCTGCTTTTGACCATGGTCTTTGGCAGTCTGACGGGTGTGGGCATCTGGTTTATCATTGCCCTCACCAATCCGGCGGCAACCCTGACCCTTATCCGGACCTTCACCTTTGGGTGGGCGACGGAGTGGGTGTTCTTTGTGGGCGAGATTGTGACCCTGCTGGTGTACTACTACACCTTTGGGCGCATGGAGCGGCGCAAACACCTGACCGTGGGCTGGCTGTACTTCGCCTTTGGCTGGCTGTCGCTGTTTATGATTAATGGCATTATTGGGTATATGCTGACCCCCGGCCAGTGGGTGGAGACGGGCAACTTCTGGGACGGATTCTTCAATCCCTCCTTCTGGCCCGCCCTTGTGTTCCGTTCGCTGTTGGCCTTTACCATCGCCGGGTTGTTCGCCTTCCTGACGGCCTCCCGCGTGAAGGACGAGCCAGTGCGCCTCAATCTGATGCGCTTCTCCGCCATTTGGGCGGCTGTGCCGGTGCTGCTGATGGTGCCGGTGTCGTGGTGGTATTTTCAGGCACTGCCTGACGTGCCGCAGGCCATGATCACCGGGCGCAACAATGAAATTATGCCCTTCCTGCAGGCATTTATCACCGTGGCGCCCATCATCGTAGTGCTGAGCATGTTCCTGACCCTGCGCATGCCGCGCGAGCTCAAGACGCTGTTTGCCTCGCTGCTGCTGGTTGCGGGGTTTGTGCAGATTGGCTCCTTTGAGTGGATTCGCGAGGCCGCGCGCCGCCCGTACATTATCTATAATTATATGTTCTCCTCTGGTGTGACGCTGGCGGACGCTGCCGAGGCCAACGAGAACGGCTTCCTCAAGACGGCCAAATGGGTGCGCCACACCGACGTCACGCCGGAGAACCGCCTTGAGGCCGGGCGCGATATGTTCATGAAGCAGTGCCTTAGCTGTCACAGCATTGATGGCCCCTCCAACGACATTCTGCCCCTGACCAAAAAATTCTCCGTGCTGGGCATGGATTCCCAGTTGGACGGGCAGGGCAAAATCAACAACTACATGCCGCCATTCTTCGGCACGGAGCGCGAGCGCTGGGCCTTGGCGTCCTATATTGTCGAGGGCCTGCACGGCAAAACCGAAACCGAGCCGGAGACGGAACTGGTGGAGGCCACCACGCCTGAGATGCCGCCCTTTGACGCGGAGAATGATGAATATGTGCTGCTGTCGTGGAACAACCTCGGCATGCACTGCATTTCGGACTCCGACCCGTACTGGATTCTGCTGCCGCCGGCCAATGACCTGTACTGCCAGCTTGTGCGCCGCGGCGAAATGCCCGAAGTGGTCAGCGATGGCGTGACCATCACCTACGAGGTGGAAGAGGGCTTTGAGAACCCCGCGCAGCATGTGCGCTTCTGGGAATTCGCCGAACAGCTCTTTGGCAAAAAGCTGCCCGAGAATGTGGGCGTTTCCGGCAACGGACTGACCGGGGAAATGCACTACAGCGAATCCCTTGGCGCATTTGAAGCCGGACTGATCCCCGTGGTGCCGTATCCGGATTCCGGCGGCTATCACCCGTACCCCGTGTTCACCATCACCGCGCGGGACGAGGCCACCGGTGAAGTGCTGGCAACGACCAAGACCGTCGCCCCTACCTCCACGGAGATGGGCTGCAAGAACTGCCACGGCGGTGAGTGGCGCGTGGCCGGAGTGGCGGGCTTCTCGGATGAAACGTCGGCCGACGTGCTGGCCGTGCATGACCGCAACACCAAGACCAAACTCCTTGAGATGGCCGAGAAGGGCGAGCCGCGCCTGTGCCAGAGTTGCCACCCGGACCCGGTGCTGGCCGCCGAGGGCAAGCCGGAACTGTTGAACCTGCCCGCCGCCATCCATGGCTGGCACGCCAACTACCTGACGAACCGTGGTGCGGAGGCCTGCGCCTACTGCCACCCCAATAATCCCGAGGGCCCAACCAAGTGCCTGCGCGGTATCCACGCCGAAGTGGGGCTGGATTGCACCAGTTGCCACGGCACGCTGGAGGACCACGCCCTGTCGCTGCTGAAGCATGAGGATGCAGCGGGCAAGCCCGGGGCAAAGCGCCTGATGCAGCACCTGCGTCCGCGCGCTGTGGAGAGCAAGGCCGACATCAACCCGCGTGTACCGTGGGTGAATCAGCCTGATTGTCTCAACTGCCACGCTGGTTTCCAGCCGCCTGAGACCATGGACGCCTTTAATACGTGGACGGAAGGGGCTGATGGCCTGTTCCGCATGCGCAAGGGCTACATGGGCGCGCTGATGTGTGGCACCTGTCATGGCAGTCCGCATGCGGAGTATCCGGCGGTACAGGAAAACGGCTACGGTAAGGACCGTGACAATATCGCCCCATTGCAGTATATGGGACACGCCGGGCCCATAGGGTCGCGCGGGAATTGCGCGCTGTGCCACGTGGGAACCGAGATGACGCCGGAGGATTCCGCGCATCATCCCATGGGCTTCCGCTAGCATTGGCGGGCCCAGAGCCGATACAATCATAAAGCGCACCCCGGCCATGCCTATGGCGTGGCCGGGGTGTCTGTTGCCCACGGGGCACCTCGGCCTGTGGCGTTATATCCCTCGGCACGCACTGCATGCACCGTGCATAGCAGTGCCAAATGATGGACAAAGTGTCTCCTTGTGCTGAGCCTCTTGACCTTTGCATGTGCGTCGGGTAAACATCCCGCGCCAGTCAAGCTTGACTAAATGGGAGAGGTTCTTTAACAAGAACCTCTTTTATTTTTTTGGGACGGGAAACGTATATTATGTTCGACAGCCTTTCAGACCGCCTAGATTCAGTCTTTAAGAAGTTCAAGGGCCAGGGGCGCCTTGACGAATCAAACATCCAGCAGGGCCTGCGCGAGGTGCGTCTTGCGCTGCTTGAGGCCGACGTCAACTTTAAGGTCGTCAAGCAGTTTACGGACCGCATCCGCGAGCGCTGCCTCGGGCAGGAGGTGCTCGGCAGCCTGACCCCCGGCCAGCAGGTCATCAAAATCGTCAACGACGAAATGGTGGAACTGCTGGGCGGCGAAACGCAGGACGTTGACCTGCGCGGCACCCCCGCTGTCCTTATGATGGTGGGCCTGCAGGGTTCGGGTAAAACCACCTCGGCCGCCAAGCTGGCGCTGCATTTTCGCCGCGAGCGGAAGCTGAAGCCGTATCTCGTCCCCGCCGACGTTTACCGCCCCGCAGCTATCGACCAGCTCCAGACCCTTGGCAAGCAGCTTGAGGTGCCGGTCTATCCGTCCACTCCGGATATGAATCCTGTGGACATCTGCCGCGAGGGCATCAAGGCCGCGCAGGAAGCAGGATGCGACGTTGTCCTGCTGGATACCGCAGGCCGCCTGCACATCGACGAAGAGTTGATGCAGGAGCTGGCCAACATCAAGACGGCTTGCACGCCCGGCGAAATCCTGTTCGTGGCCGACGCCATGATTGGTCAGGAAGCCGTCAATGTTGCCGAGTCCTTTAACGAGAGGCTTGACATTTCCGGCGTTGTGCTGACCAAGATGGATGGCGACGCCCGCGGTGGTGCGGCCCTGTCCATCAAGTCCGTCACCGGCAAGTCGGTGAAGTTCGTGGGTGTTGGCGAAAAGGTGAGCGATCTGGAGGTGTTCCATCCGGACCGCGCCGCTTCGCGTATTCTGGGTATGGGTGACATGCTCACCCTTATCGAAAAAGCCCAGACCACGATGGACACGGAAGAAGCCGAAGCCATCGGCAAAAAATTTCAGCGCGCGGAATTCGACTTCGAAGACTTCCGCACGCAGATGCGCCGGCTGAAGAAGCTGGGATCCCTTGAGGGGATGCTGAAGCTCATTCCCGGCATGCGCGGGCTGAAGGACAAGCTCGGCGAGATGTCCATGCCTGATAAGGAAATGGCCCGCGTAGAAGCCATCATCAACTCCATGACGATGGAGGAACGCCGCAATCCCTCCGTCATCAATGTCAGCCGCAAGGAGCGCATCGCCCGCGGTTCCGGCGTCACTGTGAACGACGTGAACCAACTGGTGAAGAACTTCGAGCAGATGCGCAAGATGATGAAGAAGATGATGGGCGGTGGCAGCAAGGGCAAAAAGCCCCGTATGCCCCGCATGCCCAAGGGGATGCCCGGCTTGCCCGGTGCACCCGGCGGGATGCCTGGTGGTATGCCCGGTATGCCCGGCATGGAAGGGATGGACGGTTTGGAAGGCATGGGCGCCCCCGGTGGCGGCTCATCCAAGCCCAAAACCCAGCGCAAAAAGCGTAAAAAAACCGCCGGCAAGAATAAAAAGCGGAAAAAGAAGTAATACCGGAGTAGACCGGGCCGCGGTGTGGGCCCGAATCCGGCTCGGATCGCGGTCAGGCAGGTGCGGGTTTTGCGCAGACTGCTTGCATTTTCTTTCAATTGTAATACTATCTATCAGAATGGGGGAAACCACATGGCTCTTAAACTGAGACTCACCCGTATGGGCTCCAAAAAGCGTCCCTTCTACAGGCTTGTCGCTATCGACAGCGCCACCCGTCGTGACGGTCGGCCGCTGGAATTCCTGGGCCACTACAATCCCATGGTCACGCCCGTGGAAATCAAGATCGACACCGAGAAGGTGCAGAAATGGGTGGAGCGTGGCGCTACGCCCTCCGATACCGTTCGTTCCCTGCTGAAAAAGGCCGAGTCTGCCAGCGAGTAGTATCCGTTCGTACGGACGTCACACGCGGCGATGTGTTCTGCAGTAAATCTGATTTCCCAGCCGGAGGTCATCATGTTGAAGGATCTGATTTCCTACATTGCGAAATCCTTGGTCGATAATCCTGATGCGGTCGAGGTTTCGGAAATTGAGGGAGAACAGACTTCGGTGATCGAGCTTAAGGTCGCCAAGGAAGACCTCGGAAAGGTTATCGGCAAGCAGGGGCGCACCGCCCGGGCTATGCGAACCATCATAGGCGCGGCTTCCACCAAGGCCCAGAAACGGGCTGTGCTGGAAATCATCGAGTAGGGCTGGGGCCTTTCTCCCGGCTCCCTCGCCCTGCGCTACGCGCCGTGCTGCGCGGCGACGTGCTGTACGCGGTTCATCGTGTGAATGCTTATGAGCAGCGCGAAATCGCAAGGCATGCCGGTTGGCAGCAAAGACCTCGTCGTCATCGGCGAGGTGACGAAGCCACACGGACTCAGAGGGGAAGTCTGCATACGCTCGTATGCGGACTCCCCTTCTCTTTTTGACCAGCTCTCCGCTGTGTACCTCCGCCCCGGTCCCCAGGCCGAAGAGGCCGAAGAACCGACGCCGCCACCCCGCAAGGGGCGCGGCAGACGCCCCATGCGTCCGCGAAAGCCCCGTCTGCGCCGCTACAGCGTTGTATCGTGGCGCTCGCACAAGGGCGCGGTGCTTGTCACCTTTGAGGGCGTGGCGGACAGAACAGCGGCGGAGGCCCTGCGCGGGTACGAAATGCTCGTGCGCGAGGCCGACCTGCCGGAACTCACCGACGAGGAACTGTATCTCTATCAGATAGAGGGCCTGAGTGTGGTTCTGGAAGGCGGCGAAGCGCTCGGCACCGTGCGTGAAGTGCAGATGCCCGCTGGTCAGGAGCTCTGGGCCATTGATACCCCGGACGGCAGGGAAGTGCTCTTCCCCGTTGCCGAGGAATTCGTGCGCGATGTGGACCTTGACGCCCGCGTCGTGGTCATTGCGCCGCCGCCCGGTTTGCTCGACCTGTATCTTGGGGACGACTAGCGCCCGCCGTCTCGCGGCGCGCGTCGTCCTGACCGGAAAGGATCATCCTACGTGCAGTTCCATCTTGTCTCTCTCTTCCCCGAGTTCTTCGATTCCCCGCTGTCCAGCGCCATGCTGGGCAAAGGCGTGGAGGAAGGGCTGGTGGGCTTTACCCGCATCAATCCCCGGGACTTTACGGAAGACCGGCACCGCACCGTGGACGACAGACCCTACGGGGGCGGTCCCGGTATGGTGATGATGTGCGACCCGCTGACAAAGGCGCTGGACAGCATTGAAACCCCCGGGCGCATGCTGGCGCTGACGCCGCGCGGCCGTCCTATGGATCAGGCTTTCGCGCGTGAGCTTGCCCAGGAGGAGAACATTACGCTTATCTGTGGCCGCTACGAGGGCATAGACGAGCGCGTGTTCGAGGAATATCCCATCGAGGGCGTCTCGGTGGGCGACTTCGTCCTGAATGGGGGCGAGGCAGGCGCGCTGTGCGTCGTAGAGGCTGTGTCCCGGCTGGTGCCGGAGTTTATGGGACATGAGGACTCCGGAGACGAGGAGAGCTTCTCCCATGGGCTTTTGGAGTATCCACACTACACGCGTCCTGCGGAATTTCGCGGACGCAAGGTGCCGGATATTCTGACCTGCGGCGACCATGGCCGTATTGCCGAATGGCGGCGACGCAAGGCACTGGAAGTGACGCTTGCGCACCGTCCGGACATTCTGGCTGATGCAGCATTGACCGAGGACGATATCCGCACCATGCGCGAAATTCGGGCTGCTGGCGGAGTTGGAACGCTTGGGCGCAATTTATACGTGGCGTTACTGCATGCGCCGGTGCTCAATAAATTTGGGCAAACCGTCGCTGTGTCTTTGACAAATCTCGACGTTCACGATATAGCCCGCGTTTCGCGCACCTACGGTCTTGGAGGGTACTACATAGCAACCCCCCTCGCCGACCAGCGGAGTCTGCTCGAAAGGCTGGTCGGGCATTGGCTCGAAGGTCCGGGCCGAAAGGCCAACCGCGACCGCACCGACGCCTTTGGCTCCATCACCACGGCGCACGATCTGCAAGAGATCATCGCCGACGTGGAGCGCAAGACGGGGCAGCGCCCGACAGTCGTCGCCACTTCGGCGCGCGGCGCAGGGAGCGCTACTGTTCCTGCTGTGCAGAATATGCTGCAGGAGAGCCCGGTGCTTCTGGTTATGGGAACGGCTTCCGGCTTGGCGCCGGAGGTGCTGGAGGATGCGGATGCAGTGCTTCGCCCTGTGCGGAGTCTTGGTGCCTACAACCATCTCTCCGTCCGTTCCGCCACAGCCATTATCGTTGACCGCGTCTTGGGCGACGCGTATTAAAAAGTTTCGGCGACGAAATATATCCCGCGAAGGAGTTTTGATATGGACGCTATCCGTAAAATCGAAAGTGAACACCTGCGCCTTGACCTCCCGAAGTTCAAGGGCGGTGACACCGTCAAGGTTCACCAGCGCATCATTGAGGGCGAAAAAGAGCGCATCCAGGTTTTCCAGGGTGTTGTGCTCCGCGTGAACCGTGGTGCCACCAACAGCACCTTCACCGTGCGCAAGGTTTCCGACGGCATTGGTGTCGAGCGCATCTACCCGCTGAACAGCCCGTTCATCGAGCGCGTTGAAGTGCTGAGCGAAGGCAAAGTCCGCCGCAGCCGCATGTACTACCTGCGCCAGCGCAAGGGCAAGGCCGCTCGCATCAAGACCAAGAACCAGTGGGATTAATCCCGCGCAGAGCCGTCCGGCCGTCCCGGCCGGGGGCGACGCAGACGGCAGGAGACGTTGTCCATGCCGTTGCTTGCATGTGAGACAATGGCCGGGGATTCCTATCCCCGGCCATTTGCTGGTGTAGACGAAGCTGGCCGAGGCTGCCTCGCCGGTCCCGTTGTCGCCGCCGCCGTCATCCTGCCGGAGGAATTTGACCTCCCCGGATTGACGGACTCGAAAAAGCTGACCGAGAAGAAGCGGTCCATGCTCGAACCCCGTGTCAAGGCGCAAGCCGTGGCGTGGGGTATTGGTGTTGGGTGGCCGGTGGAAATCGACCGCATCAACATCCTGCGCTCTACCCTGACGTCCATGTGCCGGGCCGTGACCGCCATGAAGGTGCAGCCCGTGTACCTCGCCATTGACGGCAACCAGTCCGTCCCTCTTGATATTCCCCAGAGCTCCGTTGTTGGGGGCGACGGCAAGGTCGCGGCCATCTCCGCCGCGTCCATCCTTGCCAAAACCTTCCGCGACCGGCTCATGACCTCGCTGGACCGCCGCTATCCCGGCTACGGCTTTGCCGAGCACAAGGGCTACGGCACCAAGGTTCATCTGGAGGCCATCCGCCGCCTTGGGCCGTGCCGCATGCACCGTCTCACCTTCAGGGGCGTGCGCCCGGACGAGAAGCCGAAGCAGGAATCCCTGTGTCTGCCTGGCATCTAAGCCTTGGCAGGCGCGGCGAAAGCGCTGCGTCCGACTATCTGCAAAAGCGCGGCTACCGCGTGCTGGAGCGCAACTGGCGCTGCCGCGGCGGTGAGCTGGACCTCATTTGCTCCCGGAAGGGCACCATCGTCTTTGTGGAAGTGAAAACCCGCACCGGCAGCGCGCAAGCCGACCCGGCCGGGGCCGTTACCGCGGGCAAGCGTCAGCGCCTGTCACGCGCGGCGGCGGAGTACCTGACCCGGACGGGCTGCTGGGATGTGCCGTGCCGCTTTGATGTGGTGGCCATCCTCCGCGACGCCGAGGGCGAGGCCCCGCGCATCACCCATTACGAAAACGCCTTTGAGCTGTCCGCCGGTGGCGGATGGCAGCCGTGGTGAGCACCCCCTGTTGTGCCCGGCGGCGAAAGTGCGTAGAGAAAGAGCAAACCTCCGGCGCGGCTGCGTGCCCATCTGATAGCCATGACTGATGAAACTGCACAGAATACTGAATTGGACGCCGCGCTGTACGTGGTGGCGACCCCTCTTGGCAACGCCGACGACCTGTCGCCGCGGGCGCACCGCATTCTCGCCGCCGCGGATATGGTGCTGGCCGAGGATACCCGCCGCACCGGGCAGCTCTTCCAGCGCCTCGGCATCCCCTCGCACGGCTTTGTGAGCTTTCACGAGCATAACGAGGAGAAGCGCACCGCGCGCGTGGTTGAGGCCCTGGAGGCCGGGCAGAGCGTGGCCATGGTGTCCGATGCCGGCACGCCGCTTTTGTCCGACCCCGGCTTTACGCTGGTGCGCGCCTGCCGCGAGCGGGGCATCACCGTGGTGCCCGTGCCCGGACCCAGCGCGCCGCTGACGGCGCTGAGCGCCTGCGGCCTGCCGCCACTGCCATTTACATTTCTTGGCTTTCCGCCGCGCAAGGCCGGAGACCGGCACAAATTTTTTGCCGCCCATGCCCAGACCGGGGCGACGCTGATTTTCTTTGAGCGCAAAAACCGCCTCATGGAGACGCTTCAGGCCGCCCATGACGCCCTTGGTCCGCGCGAGGTGTGCGTTGCGCGGGAATTGACCAAGACGCATGAGGAATTTATACATGGACGGCTGGACGCCCTGACGGCACTGGATGTGCCGCTTCTTGGCGAGTTTACCGTTGTGATTGGCCCGCCAGCCGAGGAGGCGGAAGCGGGCCGCGAGGCCGTCCTCGCCGCCATTGAGGAGGAGCGCCGCGCAGGCGGCAAGCCCCGTCAGGTGGCGCGCCGCGTGGCCGAGCGCATGGCGGGATGGTCCACCAAGGATGTGTACGCGCTGATGACCGGTGAGGGGCCGGCGGCGCAGGGCGACGAATCCACAGCGTAGGGGAAGGCAATGGCTGAGGGGCAGATGGAGCAGTGCGGAAAACAGGCGCAGCGCGGTGCGGGGAAGCGGCAGACGTTTCCTTCGGCCCGGGTCCTGCATGCCTGCTTTGTGCGCACGCTGTTGGTCGGCGCGGGGTTCAACACGCGCGGCATGCAGAACATCGGCCTCGCCAATGCCATGGACCCCGGACTGCGGGCGCTGTACGGCGGCGGAGAGCCGCTTCGCCAAGCCCGCCGCCGCTATGTGGGGCACTACAACACCCACCCGTTTTGGACGCCGCTGCTCGTTGGCGTGTTCCTTGGGGTGGAGGTGAAGATTTCACGCGGTCTCCTTGCGCCGGAGGCCTTTGACAGCCTGCGGGGCACCACCATTTATGCCCTGTCCGCCATTGGGGATTCGTTCTTTGGCGGCAGCGTGCTGGTGCTGTGGTCGCTGGTGACATTTTTACTGTGGGCCGCTGGATATGGCTGGCTGGCCGTGATAGTAGGGGTGGTGTGTTTTGCGGCGCTTCAGGCGTTCAAGGCATACACCTTCCTTGAAGGGTTCAGGCAGGGGCTCCAGTTTGTTCCCACCCTCAAGCGGTGGGACCTCATCAACTGGGGCCAGCGCGTCAAGGTCTGCAACGCCGCACTTGTGGTGCTGGTGTGGGGCCTTGCGTGGCCGGAGCCGTTCCTCTGGTACGAATGGCTGGCCGCAGTGCTGGCCCTTGGCGGGTTGGCCGGGGTGGTGTTCACCGCCGGACTGTCCCGCGAGGTGATTCTTGCGCTTCTTGTGGCTGGGTACCTTGGGTATCCTTGGCTGGAGCGCTTGGTCGCCGGTCTCTTTACCTGAATACGCAGCACATGCCTGTGACGACAGCACCCCCGTACGGGTGATGATATATTGGAGGATATCGTGATCGAACCGGAAGAAGACGCCGAGGGCTACCAAAGCGCCGAAGTCTGCGTGCGAAATGAACTGGGCCTACATGCCCGTCCCGCAGCGCGCCTTGCTCAGGAGGCGCAGCGGTTCGCCGCCGAGATCACGCTCACCATGGATGAACAGGAAGTGGATGCCAAAAGCATCCTCGACATCCTGACGCTGGCCGCGCCGCAGGGGTGCGACCTTGTCGTCCGTGCTAACGGCGACGACGCCGCAGAAGCACTGAAGACGCTGACAGAACTGTTCCAGACGCGATTCGGCGAGGATAAATAGTGGCCCAAAAGGTCATCACCGGCATTCCGGTCTCTTCGGGCATTGCCATTGGCAAGGCCTTCTTCATGAACCGCAGGCTGCATGGCACCATCCCGCGCCAGTCCATCGCTTCGGCCATTGTCGCCGACGAGGTGTCGCGCCTTGATGAAGCCATTGCGCAGGCTGCGGCGGACCTTTCCGATGTGCGCGAAGGCCTGCCCGCCGAGCTGCGCGACCACGCCCTGCTCATTGACTCGCACATCACCATCCTGCGCGACCCCAAGCTCGCCAAGACGGCCAAGTTCTACATTGAGGACATGCGCATCAATGCCGAGTGGGCGCTGCTCAAGGCCGTGAAGGACATGGAGCAGGCCTTCTCCACCATCAAGGACGACTACATCCGCGAACGCATTCAGGATGTCCGCCTTATGGCGGACCGGGTGCTCTCCAAGCTGATGGGCCTGTCCACGGAGCTTCGGGCCATTGAGGGCCGGGTTATCCTGCTTGCCCACGACCTTGCCCCGTCGGACACCGCCGGGCTGGAAGTGGACAAGATTATGGCCTTCACCACCACCGAGGGCGGCAAGACCTCCCACACGGGCATCCTTGCCCGCTCCCTGCAGATTCCGGCCATCGTTGGCGTCAGCGGGCTGGAGGAGAGCGTGCAGGACGGCGCGTTCATCATTATTGACGCGCTCAAGGGCCGCATTCTTGTGGAGCCGGACGAGAGCGAAATTACGTTCTATTCCGACCTGCAAAGCCGCTTTGAGACCTACGAAAAGAGCATCCACAGCAATTGCCACCTGCCCGGCGAGACCACCGACGGCTACCGCGTGCAGGTGAATGCGAATATTGAACTTTTTGAGGAAGTTGCCGCAGTGCTCGACCACGGCGGCGACGGCATCGGCCTCTACCGCACGGAATACTCGTACATGAACCGCAAAACCCTCCCCACGGAGGAGGAACTGTACGAGGAATACCGCGACCTCGCCCTTATCATGGACGGGCGCAAGGTCACCTACCGCACGCTGGACCTTGGGTCGGACAAGAACATGACCCAGTACGCCCAGTCGCAGGAGCGCAATCCCGCCCTTGGTCTGCGGTCCATCCGCTACTGCCTGAAGCACCGCGAGATGTTCAAGACCCAGCTGCGCGCCATTTTGCGCGCCTGTCTGGAAGGCAACTGCGCCATGATGTACCCCATGATTTCGGGGCTGCGGGAACTGCGCGAGGCGAACAAGGTCCTCTACGAGGTCAAGGCCGACCTGCGGCGCGAGGGCGTGCCCTTTGCCGAGAATGTTCCCGTGGGCATCATGATTGAATTGCCCTCGGCCGTGATGACCGCCGAACTGCTGGCGCAGGAAGTGGACTTCTTCTCCATTGGCACCAACGACCTCATCCAGTATTCCCTTGGCATCGACCGGACCAACAAGGACGTGTCGTACCTCTACCAGCCGCTGCACCCGGCTGTGCTGCGCTCCATCAAGCTTGTGGTGGACGCCGCGCACCAAAGCGGCATTGAGGTCAGCCTGTGCGGCGAGGTGGCCTCGGACCCCTTCTGCGTTCCCATTTTGCTCGGCATGCAGATTGATTCCATGAGCATGAACCCGCAGGCCATCCCGGGCATCAAGCGCATCATCAGGCAAACCACGCTGGACGAATGCAAGGAACTGCTGCGCCGTATATTGGACTGCCGCACCGTGACCAAGATTAACCATCTCGTCATGGATTCCATCTTCCAGCGTTTCCCGGAAGAACTCACATTCTACTCGTCATTGCTCGACGCGGACGAATCGATATAGACATATGGCAAAACCAGCACCATCCGGCATCAAGATTATCGCCCAGAACAAGAACGCCCGACGCAACTATGAAATCCTCGATACCTTCGAGGCGGGCATTTCCCTCATGGGCTCGGAAGTCAAATCCCTGCGCGCTGGCCGCGTGAACTTTAAGGACGGCTACGTCCGCATTATGGACGGCGAGGCTATTCTCATCGGCGTGCACATTGCGCCGTATGAGAACGCTGTGCACACCGGCCACGAGCCGGAGCGCGAGCGCAAGCTGCTGCTGCACCGCCGCGAAATCGACGCCCTGTCCGCCAAGGTGGACCAGAAGGGCCTGTCCGTGGTGCCGCTGAAGATGTACCTCAAGCGCGGCAAGGTGAAGGTGGAGATTGCCCTCGGACGGGGTAAAAAGACCTACGACCGCCGCGACGACATCAAAAAGCGCGACATCGCGCGGGACACCGCCCGCGAAGTGGCGCGCTACAAGTAGCCCGCCCGCGAGGACGACACCAATATAAAGCCGCCCCGTGCGGCTTTTTTCATGTGCTATAGCGTGGTTGCCCCCGCGCCCGGCGCTTCGTACACTGATTGTGCCGCGCCCGCGAAGAGGGCGCTCTCTGTTGGAGGAGGTTTTTCATGCTTACATCGGCCCAAAGCCGTTTTCTGACCGGGCTGTTCCCCGGCGACGCCTGCGCGTTGTCGCCTGAGGAAACCTGCGCCTTTGGCGGCGACTCCAGCCGCCTGTTCCACCAGCCATGGGCTGTTGTCCGTCCGGAAGGGCGGGAGCAGGTGCGGGAACTGTTGCGCTGGGCCGATGCGGAGCGTGTGCCGCTGTTTTTCCGCTCCCGCGGGACCAATGTTGTGGGCGCGTGTGTGCCGCAGGGCGGCGGTGTGGTGGTCTCTACCCTGCGCATGAACCGCATCATCGACATTTCGGAGCGCGACTTTGTGGCCGTGGTGGAACCGGGGGCCGTGACGGCGGACGTGCAGCGCGCCTGCGCGGCCAAGGGACTCTTTTATCCGCCGGACCCAGCCAGCGTGCGCATCTCCACCATTGGCGGCAACGTCTCCACCAATGCCGGGGGGATGCGCGCCGTGAAGTACGGCGTCACCCGCGAGTATGTGCTGGGGCTTCAGGCCGTCATCCCCGGCGGCGAGGTTATCCGCATGGGCGGGCGCTGCCATAAGAATGTGGTGGGCCTTGACCTGACGCGGCTCTTTGTCGGCGCGGAGGGGACCCTTGGATGCCTGACGGAGGTGACGCTCAAGCTTCTGCCCCGGCCGCAGGCCACGGCATCGGTGCTGGTGGGCTTTGCCAGCCTCGAACAGGCGCTGGAGGCCGCGGCTGCGGTGTTTCGGGCGGGCATATTGCCCGTCGCCATGGAATTTATGGCCGCTGAGGTGTTGGCCGCGCTGGAGCACGTGACGGTGCCCCCGTGGCCCAAGGGCACGCAGGCCGCACTGCTGCTGCAAATTGATGGCTCCGAGGAGTCCTTGCCCGGCGAGTTGGCGCGCCTTGAGGCGGCCCTTGGCGCCGAGTCCCCCGCCTTTTTGGAGGCCGGGCAGGGCGCGGCCGAGGAAGGGCTGTGGGAGGTCCGCCGCCTCATCAATCCGGCGTCGTTCCGCGTGGCCCCGGACAAGATGAGCGACGACGTCACCGTGCCGCGCGGCGAGGTGGCGCGCGCCATTGCGGGCATCCGCGAGGCCGCGGGGCGGCTCGGGCTGACCGTGCTCACCTTTGGGCACCTTGGCGACGGCAATATCCACGTGAACATCATGTACGACAAGGCGGGCGGCGAGCTGGAGCGCGCCACAGCCCTCAAGCGCGAGGTGCTGGGCGTCGTGCTGGGTGCTGGCGGCACCATGTCCGGCGAGCACGGCGTGGGGCTGACCAAGTATCCGTACTTTGACGAGCAGATTGGCGC
Source organism: Desulfobaculum sp. (assembly GCF_054921475.1). Taxonomy (NCBI): domain Bacteria; kingdom Pseudomonadati; phylum Thermodesulfobacteriota; class Desulfovibrionia; order Desulfovibrionales; family Desulfovibrionaceae; genus Desulfobaculum; species Desulfobaculum sp. The sequence goes on from NZ_JBUDSW010000008.1 coordinate 20,543, forward strand.
GGCGGAGCGCCGCCTGATGCGCAGCATCAAGGCCAGCTTCGACCCCAACGGCATTCTGAATCCCGGCAAAGCCTACTGACCTGTTTTTGCGGGTTGTTCTGTGAACGGGCCGTTCCATCCGTGGCGATGGGGCGGCCCGTTTGCCGTTTTTGCCCGCCCGCCCCGGCGCCGCGCGCGCACAGACTGCGCGCCGGAGGCCGCGCCCGGGTTGCCCGTCTTCGTGAATTCACGTAATTATTGGATGATACGAGAAGTCCGTTTGCGCTATGGCTAGGGAGGGATGGATGCCGTTTTTCATTCTTGCTGGCGTCATTTTTGTGTTCGCCGTGATTTTTGCGCTGTATGTGCGCGGCGTGCGCGAAAAATATATCGAGACCATCCAGCGGCTGCGCGTGCAGCGCCGCCGCAAGGAAATCGATATGGGCGACGCGCAGAACGACATCGCCATCCGTAAGGAGAATGTGAAGCTGCTGGAGCGGCATTTGGAGACCCTGCGCCTTGAGCACGAACGGGAAAAGCGCCGTCTGGCCGAGGAGGCTGCCGCAGGCGAGGAGCGCACCGCCCTGTCTGTTCTGGAGTCCATGGGCCGCGTATCGCAGGAGGACATTGACCGAGCCGAGGAATTCCGCGCCAAGTCGGGCAGCGAAGCGAGCATTGAGGAAGTGCTCGTTCTCTTGGAGATTGTCAGCCCCGAAGAGGTGCAAAATGCCAAGGCCACATCCCGCCGCTAAGAGCGCCCCGCCCATGGAGTGTTGCCCATGACGGTCATCTACATCTCCATCCTTGTTTTGCTGTTTCTTATGATAGGTCCGGCCTATTACGCACGCATGACCAAAGGCTATACGGATATGATCCGCAAGCTGGAGTACGAGGTGCAAAAGCTGGACGATGAACTGGAAAGCATGCTGGCCGAGCGCGACGTTCTGCAGGAGCGTGAAGACGAACTCAAGGCCGAGCAGATAGCCATTGTGCAGGCGCAGCACGGGCTGACGTCCTTTAGCGAATCCGCCGTGGAGTACGATTCCGCCATCGGCTACCTGATGCAGGCGGGCAAGCTGCGGCAGGAGGACCTGCAAAAGGCGCAGGACTTCAAGGAAGGCTCGCAAAGTCCGTATGACTTAGAAGAAGTACTGATAATGCTCGATATCGTGTCGTCGTACGATATGGAATTGGCCAAAAAGAAGGTGGCCGGGAAGTGAAATGCGCGGCATTTGCATGCGCTGTAATACGTACTCTGTCGTTTTCGTGACTGTATTGATTCTTCTATGGCTGTTCTATACCATTGCGCGGATTTGAATCATCCGGGAGGGAGTATGGAACAGTTGCTTTGCGCAGCGGTGATTGCCGGAGGGGTGGCCCTGTGCGCCGCCCATGCGGTGAGCGTGCGCAGCGAGTGCCTGCGGCGCCTGAACGAGGCACGCAGCGTTGTGGAACGGTTGCAGGACGATGTGACGCACCTTGGGGAGAGTGTGTCGCAGCGCCGCGAGGCCGTGACCAAGCTGGAGCGCGACGTTCTTGAGTGCGAGCGGGAAATCATCCGTAATGCGGAGCGCGAAAAGGCGCTGGAACAGACCGGGGGCGCGGCATGAGCTTGCTGGTGACCGCCGGTCTTTTGCTTTTCCTCGGTTCGGGCTGGGCGCTGTTTGTGTCGCGCATGCGGCGCGATTACCAGCGAGTGGTGCACACGGTGGAGCTGGAGCGCATGCGCCTTGAGCACCGCCGCGATGGTCTGCTTCGCGAGCGCGAGTGCCTTGACCAGCGCCACAGTGCGCTCAGGAAGCGCATGGAGGAACTGCGCGAGGAAGCCGGAACCGTGGCGGAGCGCCGGCAGTGCCGCGAGCAGTGCTCGGTGGCGCAGTGGCTGGTGCGCATGGGCAAACTCACCGAGGCAAACCTTCGCAAGGCCAAGGAGTATTGCTCCGGAACGCGGTGCGAGCTGCCCTTTGAGGAAGTGTTGGTCCTGCTGGAGATGGTGTCTCCGGCGGACGTGCAGGCCGCGCGCGGCGCTGTTAGCGCCGCTTCGCGTACTGACTCATAAGCACGCCGCACAGGACCAGAACGGACGCCGCCATCTGCTGCGGGTTCAGGCGCTCGCCCAGAATAACCCAGCCCATAATGACCGTGAACACCGGAATGAGATTGATAAAGGCCGTGGTCTTGCTGGCCGGAATTTTACTCACGGCGTAGTTGTGCATGCCGTACCCGCCAAGGGAAACGCACACGCCAAGGTAGACAATGGCCAAAACCGGCTCCATGGGGAAGCTGGTGGGCAGCTGCGTCCCCGGCAAAAAGAGCAGCGGGAAAAAGAACACCGCGCCCGCCACCGCCTGAAACGCCGTCAAAAAGTGCGGCGAATACCGATACGACAGCTTTTTCAGCGAAATGATATAGCCCGTGGCCGCGCACATGGCGAGGCCCTCCAGCGCGTTGCCAAGGATGGGATTCGGCGCGCTTTCCGTGGCGGTGCCGGACAGGCTCAGCCAGATAACGCCGCCCATCGCCATGCAAAAGCCAATCATCATGGACCGCGAAATGGTCTCCCCCAGCAGGGGCACAGCGGTCACCGCCACCAGCAGGGGCAGTGTGGCCGTCACCATGCCCGCCTGCGAGGCGGAGGTGTACTGCAGCGCGTTGGACTCAAAGACAAAGTACAGGCACGGCTCGCACAGGGCCATAAAGCCAAGGGTCTTCCAGTCGCCGGGCTGGTAGCGCACGGTGCGCAGAAGCTTGTAGAATGGGGCGAGGGCGATGCTGGCCACGGTGAGACGGCCAAAAATCATGACGTAGGGATCGAAGTACTGGAGGACGACCTTCATGGCGACAAAGGAGCTACTCCAGAGGAGAATGGCGGCGAAAAGAACAATGTAGGGCACGAGGGTGCCCGTGGTAGGACGAGACGGCATTCGAGGTCCTCTTGCGACGGGTTTGTGGGATGTGTTGCGGTTTGCCGTTGTCTATCGGCCCGGCATGTGGAAGTCCAGCGAATTCGGTTTTGCTGCGGGGCGCCGCATTGACTGGAGCCCGGTGCGGACGTATTGTCTTCTCTTGCGCTGCTGCCGCGTTTTTCCGCTGCCATATGACGCGGCGGCGCAAGGAACTCCCACCGCATGAAGACATCCACACTACCATCATCCACCACCGGCGCATGTCAGGCGCAGTGCATCCAGTGCGGGCGCTGCCTTGAGGCCTGCCCCCTTGTGGCGGCGACGGGCCGGGAAGAGCTTGGCCCACGGGGCAAAATGCTCCTGCTGGACCGCCTTGCCGAGGCCCCGGAAACCCTCACGGAAAAGGACGCCGCCCGCCTTGCTGGCATGTGCCTGACCTGTGGGCGCTGCGCCCGCGCCTGTCCGCAGGATGTGGACGTCCCTGCCGCTGTGGCCCGCGTGCGCGCCGCGCATCCCGGCTTTGCCCGGTGGCTGTGGAAGGCGTGGGTCGGCTCGGCGCGGCTGACATGGCCTGCTGCCGGCGGCCTTGGCGCGCTGCTTGGACGCGGCGAATCGCCCCGGCAGGGGCAGGTGGGCCGCGCTGTGGACCGCCTTGCCGCCATGGGGACCACGGGCGCTGTAACGCCATGGATTGTGCCCGAAACGCCCCCGGCTTGCGCTCCGGGCGATAAGGCCGTACTTTTCCCGGGATGTTTGGCCGCTTCGGTGCGCCGGTCGTGGACGGCGACGGCGGAGAAGCTGCTGAGGTTTGCAGGCGTGGATGCGGCGCATATGCCGCGCTGGGACTGCTGCGGCGCCACCCTTGGCCATGCCGGATTGCCGGATGCCATGCAGGCCGCGCGCCGGCGCAATGTCTCGCAGTGGCGCAAGGCTGGGCGACCCCTCGTGGTTACCTTTTGCGCCAGTTGCCACGCCGGACTCGCCGCCTACGCGGCGGACGCCTCCCTCTTTGACAGTGAGGACGAGGCGCGGAACTTTTCTGGGGCCGTCACCCCCTTGAGCGCGCTCCTTGCCGGAGCCGTGTTTCGGGAGACGGACGACGCCCCCCGGCGTGTGGCCTATCACCGGCCCTGCCATGCGCCGCAGGATGACCCGGACGCCGCACTGCTTGGCGCGGTTACAGACGGGCGGTTGCACCGCCCGGACCGGCCGCAGTGCTGCGGCATGGGCGGTGTGCTTCAGCTTGCCGCCCCGGACCTGTCCGCCACGGTGGCGGACGCGTGCTGGCAGGATCTTGCCGGAGAGGCTCCGGCCACGGTGCTCACGGGCTGTAGCGGCTGTGTGACGCAGCTTGCCGCCAGCGCGCCGGACGGCGTGGACGTCATCCACTGGCTGGATGCCGTTACTTTTCGTCAATAAGGCCCGCCCTGTGGGGCGTGGCTACTCATACATTTAGGAGAACTCTATGCTCGGTGCCATTGGCCGCAAACTTTTCGGAACCAAGAACGAACGCTTCCTCAAGCAGCTCACCCCCATTGTGGACCGCGTGAACAGCTTTGAAGACAAGGTGCGGGCGCTTGGTGACGCCGAGTTCCCCACCCACATCGCGGAGTTCCGCCAGCAGGCCGCAAACGGCCGCAGTCTGGACGACATGCTCCCCGAGGTCTTCGCCTATGTCCGCGAGGCCGGACGTCGTACCATGGAGATGCGCCACTTTGACGTGCAGCTCATCGGCGGCGCGGTGCTCCATCAGGGCCGCATCGCCGAGATGCGCACCGGTGAGGGTAAAACCCTTGTGGCGACCCTGCCCGTGGTGCTCAACGCGCTGTCCGGCAAGGGCGTGCACGTTGTGACCGTCAACGACTACCTCGCCCGGCGTGACGCCGAGTGGATGGGCAACATCTACAACTTCCTCGGCCTGTCGTGGGACACTGTCCTCCACGGAATGACCGACGAGGAACGCAAGGCCGCCTACGGCGCGGACATCACCTACGGTACCAATAACGAATTCGGCTTCGACTACCTGCGCGACAACATGAAGTTCTATCTGGACCAACTGGTCCAGCGTGAACTGAACTTCGCCATCGTTGACGAAGTGGACTCCATCCTCATCGACGAAGCGCGGACGCCGCTGATCATTTCCGGTCAGGCCGAGACAGCCGTCGGCATGTACGCCCAGATGAACGACATCGTCGCCAAGCTTACGGCCGAGCGCGACTTTACCGTGGACGAAAAGGCCCGGTCCGTCTCCCTCACCGACGAAGGCGTGGCCCGCTGTGAGGAAATTCTGGGGCTGGACAACCTCTACGACCCGGCCAATATCACCTACCAGCATCACGTGCTGCAGGCCCTGAAGGCGCACAAGCTCTTCCGCCGCGACGACGCCTACGTGGTCAAGGAAGGCCAGGTGGTCATCGTTGACGAATTCACGGGCCGTCTCATGCCCGGCCGCCGCTTCTCCGACGGCCTGCATCAGGCCCTGGAAGCCAAGGAAGGCGTGAAGGTCGAGGCCGAGAACCAGACGCTGGCCTCCATCACCTTCCAGAACTATTTCCGCATGTACGACAAGCTGGCGGGCATGACCGGTACGGCAGACACCGAGGCCGTGGAGTTCAAGCAGATTTACGATCTGGACGTCTCCGTCATCCCCACCCACCGTCCCATGGTGCGTAAGGACCACCCCGACGTCATCTACAAGGATCAGGAAGCCAAGTACAAGGCCATCGCCACCGAGGTCGCGGAGCTGCACCAAGAGGGCCGTCCCGTCCTCGTTGGTACCACCAGCATCGAAAAGTCCGAACTGCTGGGTACGCTGCTGAAAAAGAAGCGCGTCCCGCACAGCGTGCTCAACGCCAAGCACCACGAGCAGGAAGCTGAAATCGTGGCCGAGGCCGGACAGCAGGGCAAAGTGACCATCGCCACCAACATGGCTGGCCGTGGTACCGACATTGTGCTGGGCGAGGGCGTCAAGGAGCTTGGCGGTCTGCATATCCTTGGTACGGAGCGTCATGAGTCCCGCCGTATCGACAACCAGCTGCGTGGCCGCGCCGGCCGTCAGGGCGACCCGGGTTCCACCCGCTTCTACCTCGCCCTTGACGACGAGCTGATGCGCCTGTTCGGCTCGGACAAGCTGTCCGGCGTCATGGACCGTCTGGGCCTGCAGGACGACGAGGCCATTGAAAACAAGATGGTCTCCCGCGCTATCGAGAACGCCCAGCGCCGCGTGGAAGGCCACAACTTTGATATTCGTAAGCAGCTGCTTGATTTTGACGACACCATGAACCAGCAGCGTACGGTCATCTACTCCCAGCGCCGCGACATTATGGCCGCCGGGCAGGAAGAGCTGGAGGGTATGGTCACCCAGTTCATCGACCAGACGCTGGAAGGCCTGTACGCGGAGCTGGAGGCAGCGAATGCGGACAATGAGGACGCGCAGGAGTTTGTTGCCGGACGGCTGGAGGAGGTCTTTGACCTTGGCCGCGCCGACGACCTCAAGGATGCCATGCCGGCCCTTGATGATGCGCGCAAGACCGTGCACGGCAAGCTGGCGCGCCTGAAGGTGGACGCCCCGGACATGTACTGGGAAATCTACCGCTACTTCCTGCTGGATAACCTTGACCGCAGCTGGAAGGAACACCTGCTGAACATGGACCACCTGCGCGAGGGCATTGGCCTGCGCGGCTACGGCCAGAAGGACCCCAAGCAGGAGTACAAGCGCGAAGGCTTCGAACTCTTTCAGGATATGCTGGAGCGCATCAAGGAAAACACCCTGCGCGCCCTGTGCCGCCTGCGCATCAAGAACGAGGTGCAGGAGGACGATTTCCAGCACAAGGAGCAGGTGGCCGACGTCAAGTACGCCGGTGCGGGCGATCAGGCCGCGGAGGCCAAGACCAAGCCCGTACGGCGCGACGCCCCCAAGGTGGGCCGCAATGACCCGTGCCCCTGCGGCAGTGGACGAAAATACAAGAAGTGCTGTGGCCGCTAGGTCCGCACAGCGGTCCTGACAGACCACGGCGTAGAAGGCGGAGGGCGAGAGCCTTTCGCCTTCGTCGGTTCCGGCGGCGCGGCCCTCTGCGCCGCCGCGGACCAGCATCCCCCCTCGACCCCTCACCACCGGAGACGACCATGCAGTTCCCTCAGGGATTTCGATGCGCCACCACCGCCGCGGGCTTTAAAACGCCCGGACGGGATGACCTTGCCCTCATCGTCAGCGATGTTCCGGCCGCCTCGGCCGGTGTGTTCACCACCAACCGCTTTCAGGCCGCACCCGTGCTCATCGGGCGCGAGCGCATGACGGAATCGAACACGGCGCGCGCCATCCTCGTGAACTCAGGTCAGGCCAATGCCTGCACGGGTGAGGAGGGCCTTGCCAACTGCCGCGAAACCCTCGCCCTTGCCGCCAAGGCCGCCAAACTGAAGCCCGACGCCATCCTGCCCGCATCCACAGGCGTTATCGGCGCGCAGTTTGCCATGGACACGTGGCGCGCGGCCACGCCCAAGCTGGGCAAGGCCCTTGGCAAGGTCGGCCCTGTGGAGGTCGCCAAGGCCATCATGACCACGGATACCTTCCCCAAGGTGGCGTGGGCTACGGTGGGCGAAGGGGAGAACGCGGTGCGCATCTTTGGGCTGTGCAAGGGCGCGGGGATGATTTCCCCCAATATGGCGACCATGCTCGGCTGTATCCTCACCGACGCCGAGGTGGACACCCCCGTATGGCGCCGCCTTGTGCGCCGCGCCGTGGACGGCAGCTTCAACTGCGTCACCGTGGACGGCGACACCAGCACCAACGACACCGTCTATGGCCTTGCCAACGGCGCAAGCGGCGTGTCGCTGGATGCAGTGGGCGAGGAGGCCTTTGCCGAGGCGCTGACTGAG
>NZ_JBUDSW010000009.1:0-26652 GCF_054921475.1 Desulfobaculum sp.
AACGTCCAACCATTCACCCGCCCCTCATTCCGCCTCCTTCTTCATTTTTCCCCCACACATCACCCTCTCTGCCCAACCCTCCCCAACCACCATCCCTCCGCGCGAAGCACAGAAACACCAAAGCAGTCGAACGCTTCTAAGCGTTCAGAGCGGCCTCGACCGTGCCGTGCTCCGCCATTCACTTGCCGCCACCATCCGCCCACCACCAAAGCCGCTTTCTCCTCGCCCTCACAACACGGCCCATCACCATTCCTCCCTCCCTCAATTCAAATATTGACTTCCAACCATCTCCCTGCGTTAACGTCCTTACAGGCCAACAAATCCCTCACTGACAAAACAACACCGGAGAAAAGGTGCACGCGCAACACATCACCATACGCCCGACAACTGACGCTGATTTCAAAACCATTTTTGCCATCCATTCGGCGGCGTTTGGCCAAGAGGACGAAGCGCGGCTGACGCTGAACCTCTTACGCGATCCCAGCGCGGCGCCGCGGTGTTCGCTGCTGGCCTTCGATGGTGACAGGGCTGTGGGGCACATTCTGTTTACGAAGGTTACGATCTCTGGCAGTGACGCCCGCGCGGCGATTCTCGCTCCGCTAGCGGTTCTGCCACAGGCCCAGCGACAGGGAATAGGCGGCCAGTTGATCCAGACCGGGCTGCACCACTTGAAGGACATGAACTTCGGTTTCGTCTTCGTGCTCGGTCACATTGAATACTATCCCAAGCACGGCTTTGTTCCTGCCTACCCCTTTGGCCTGTACCCGCCGTATCCAATCCCGAAAGAGATGCAGGACGGGTGGATGGTCCAATCGCTGGGCATAGAGCTAGGCACAGTGCAGGGGAGCATCACGTGCGCGAATGAGCTCGACAAGCTGGAGTACTGGAGCGAATAACCCCTCGCGCCGCTACGCCCCGGCCTTCGCGGTCATGGAAGCGCGTTCCTTCGTCACCCCACTTCCCCCCCTCCACCAACACAAAAGCCCGCCCCGTGGACCAACACGCGGCGGGCTTTATCATGCCTTCTCATGGGTGTGTTGCCGTTACTTCACGGCAAGGCGAACCTCCGTCAATAGCTCCTGCGGCGGCACGTGACGGGGGTCATTCAGGTATATTTCCACGCAGGGCTTGGGATCGAACTCCCGGCCAAGGGCGGGCAGCGCTTCATCCATGAGAGCGACGTAAACGTGCTTCAGCTCGGAGTACGGGCCTTTAACCACGGCGCACACATAGTCGCCACCGTCGATGTCCATCAGTTCCACGGGGGGCGCCGGGGCGATGGAGTCGGCCACGGTGACGCAGGCATCGTAACGAATCTGGTTCGGCGGGGTGACGGCGGGGTCGTCGTGCCCGACGCCAAGGTAGAGGGCGTCCTCGGTCGCGGCACCGGCAGGGACGGCCCATTCCATAAGCGTGGTCCAAACCTGCTCGCACTCCTCATACGGGCCAACGTGGCGCACCTTGGCAACATGCATGGGGGCAAGGGTCTTGACCTCTGCGGTCGCGCCAAAGGCTTCGAGGGAAAACGTTTTTTCAGGCATGGAGAACCTCCTTGGTGTGTAGGTGTTGCTGTCCTGCCCTTATAGCGCGTGCGGGGGGTGGGAATCCTGACCGTTTTTGCTGTTTTGCCTAGCGGGCAACAAGGGGGATGCGAACCTCGGTCCGGAGGTCCTCCGGGGCGGTCTGCTCCGGGGTGTTGAGATAGCACTCCACACTGGGGGAGTTGCGGAATTCACGGCCAAGGGGCGGAATGCCCTGCCCGCAGATGGCGGCGTACACGGCTTGGAGGTTGTCGTATGGCCCGGTGTAGGTGCAGCAGGCGTAATCGCCGCCCTGAATGGTGATGGGCGTGATGGGAGGCGGCGGCGGGGGCACCTCGCCGCTGACGGTCAAGCAGGCGTCATAGCGGATAAAATTATCCTGCGTACTGGCGGGATCATCGTGGCTGACGCCGAAAAAGCGTGTTTGCGGAGTAAGAAGCCCTTGCGCCCCGGCCCAGTCGCACAGGGTCTCCCACGCCCAGCCGCAGTCGTAATAGGAGCCAACATGCCGGACCGAAAGCACAGCGGCGTCGGGGATGGTCCTGATGGTGATGCTGAGGCCAAAGCGGTCCAAAGCATAGTCTGGATGCGCGCACAACGTTTCGCGCGGGCTTCCGCCGCGGCCAAGCAGTTCAGGGGAACCATGAAGACGAAAACGCTTGGGCGGCGTACCGAAATGCGTCTTGAAGGCGCGGGTGAAGGCTTCTTGCGATTCGTACCCAGCCTCAAGGGCAATGTCCGCAATACTGCGGGAGGAATACAGAAGCCACGACGCCGCGCGGTCAAGGCGCAGGCGGCGCTGATAGGCCTTCACACTTTGTCCCACCATGCCTGTAAACAACCGATGAAAATGGAACGGCGACAGGCAGGCCTGTTCGGCTATGGCGTCCAGGGAGAGGTCTTCGGCAAGGTGCTGTTCAATGTAAAGGAGCGCCTTGTGGATGCGTTCGGCGTAGGTGTACTGGCTGGCCTGTGTCGTCACGGCGGCTGTCCTGTTGGTCTTGGGTGAGTGCTTTGCGGTGTATGCTAGCGGCATTTGAAAAGGACGCAAAGTGATTTCCATAGCGCCTTGCTCAAGGGCTCAAAACGTCGTATCGTCATCGGGAAACCCTGTAATCCTAAGAGCCCGGGAGTGTCGATGCCTGACGACGTACTGACGCATGCCGATATTGCGGAGTCTCTAGGCGTTTCTGTTTCCACAGTAAAGAACTACCGCTCCAAGTTTCCGGAGTGCCTGCCCATAGCGCGGGCGGGCAAACCCCTTGGGTTGGCGCCGGAATGCCTTGCCGTGTGCCGCGCCATCCGCAAGGGCTTTGGCGAGGGCCTTTCTGTGGAACATATCCGCCAGCGCCTGTACGAGCAGTTCCCCTCATGCCGCGAAAAGGGGCGCGCTCCGGGTATCCGGCGGGTTCGGGGAACAGGCGCGGACGTGCTGGGCGGCATTGAACGCAGCCTGACGCAATTGGAGTCCGCCCAGTCCGCCGTTATGGAGCGTGTCGCCTCGCTGGAGCAGCGCATAGACGCCATCCTCGGCCGCGCACAGGCTTCGGGCGGTGTGGGCGCAGGCGGCGCTGACAGCCCGGAAATGTTGGAAGAACTTGCGCGCCTGCGGGAGGACGTCTCGGCCCTGCGCCGCGGCTGCGACGCTGGCGAGGCGCCAAAGGCGCGCGTGGTGACGATTCGCGGCAAGGACGGCCGGGCGGAGCGCTGGAGCGTGGGGCGCGTGGATGCAAAGGCCACCCCCGCCCACGAAACCGCCCCGCAAAGCGAACCGTCCGAACCACCGCCCGAACAAACGCGCGGGGCCCCGCACGCGCCGGAGGAGCAGGAGACATCCGCCCCGCCCGGCGCATCAGCCTCTGCAGAACGTGCCGCGGAACTTCCCGCGGATGTCGCCGCGTTGCCACTGGTGGTGCGTTCCGCGACGGGGGATTTCCTCGGCATGTCCCTTGGTTCTGGCGCGGCAGTGACCCCCGCGGTGTTGGAACAGGCTGTCACCGCCAAGCAGGGGCCTACACGCGCGTGGCGGCAGACGGAAGAGGGGACGTGGGAGGGCACCCTCGGCTCCGGCGCGCAAACTCACGAAGTCCGCATGACGCTGGTGACAACGCCCCGGGGCAACCGTGTGGCGCATGTGGAGCGACTCCGCCTTGGAGGCCGCGATATGGACGCGGCATTCCTACGCGAATTTTTACGGCGTCTGCGGGATGCGGCGGAACCCTCAACCACGGCGGCGGAGTAAGCCATGCGGTCACGGCGCGCGGAAAATGACGAAGCGGCACTGAGGGCGGAGCGTTGGGGCGGGCTGGATGTCGGCTCGGTCAGTGTTAAGCTGGTGGTCCTTGATGCGGATGGCGCTCCCCTTGTCCAGCGTTATGAGCGGCATAAGGGGGAGCCGGAAGCCGTCGCCCTGCGCCTCTTGGCTGATGCCCTGGACGCCCACGGCGGCTTTGCCCTGACCATGACGGGCTCCGGCGCCCGGCGGCTGGCCGACGAGGCGAAAGCCGAACATATTTCGGAGCTGGCGGCCCATGCGGCAGGTGTTTTGGCCGCCGTGCCGGATACCGCCACCATTATTGAAATTGGCGGTGAGGATTCCAAACTTATTACCCTTGCGGACGGCGTGCTGGAGGACTTCTCCCTCAACTCCGTGTGCGCGGCCGGGACCGGGGCCTTTTTGGACCAGCAGGCCGAACGTATGGGCCTCAGCATTCAGGATTTTAGCGCCGTGGCCCTCGAATGCCCGGAGCCGCCACGTGTGGCGGGGCGGTGTAGCGTCTTCGCCAAATCGGACATGATTCATCTGCAGCAGGTTGGCGCGTCCGTGCCGGATATTGTCGCGGGACTGTGCTTTGCCGTGGCGCGCAACTTCAAGGGCGCCATTGTCCGTGGCCGGGCGGTGCGCCAGCCCGTGGCCTTTGTGGGCGGCGTGGCGCTCAGCGCCGGAATGCGCCGGGCATTGCGGGAAGTTTTGGGGCTGGACGCCCTGCATGTGCCGCCGCAGCCCACCACCACGGGCGCGCATGGCGCGGCCCTCATCGGTCAACGCGAAGGGCGCGGAGCATGGCTGGATACGGCCGTCCTTGCAGCCCTGCGCCAGCGGTGCGAAGCCCGCCGCACTGGACGCGACAAACGCGCTCCACTTGTGGATGATGCCGCCGCATTTGCCGCGCGCCATCCAGAATGCATGACCAGTGATGTCGCCCCCCTCCCGCCGGAAGGGTGCGACGGCTACCTTGGTGTGGACGTGGGGTCCATCAGCACCAATCTTGCCGTTGTGGACGCGGCAGGACGCGTGCTTGCGCGGCGCTATTTGCGTACGGCCAGCCGCCCCATCGAGGCCGTCCGGCGCGGCCTGCGCGAAATTGGGCATGAGCTTGGCGGGCGCGTGCGCATCTGCGGTGTCGGCACCACAGGGTCCGGGCGCTATATGATTGCGGACTTTATCGGCGCGGACGTTGTGCTCAATGAAATCACAGCGCAGGCGCGGGCGGCAGTTTTTCTTGATCCCGCCGTGGACACCATCTTCGAAATAGGCGGGCAGGACTCCAAATTTATCAGCATTGACGACGGCGTCATTGCCGACTTTGCCATGAACAAAGCCTGCGCCGCTGGCACAGGCTCCTTCCTTGAAGAACAGGCCGAGAAGCTCGGCATTGATATCACGGGCGAATTCGCCCAGCGCGCCCTTGGCGCCGCAGCGCCCTGCCGCCTTGGCGAGCGCTGCACGGTGTTTATGGAAAATAGCCTGCTCTCCGCCCTTGCGCAGGGCGCGGACATGGACGACCTGCTGGCCGGGCTGGCCTATTCCATCGTCGAAAATTATCTGGGCCGCGTTGTGGGCAAGGGCCGCATTGGCTCGCGGATTTTCTTTCAGGGCGGCACGGCCTTTAACCGCGCGGTCATCGCCGCCTTTGAGCGCATCCTTGAAACGCCCATCGTTATCCCCCAGCACCACGACGTCACCGGGGCCATCGGCATGGCCCTGTCCGCGCGCGACGCCATCGCCGAAGGTGAGCGCCCCTCGGCCTTTCGCGGCTTCCACCTTGGCAAACGCCGCTACGAGCAAAAATCCTTTACCTGCAAGGGATGCGAGAACCACTGCGAAATCCGCGCCGTGCGCATCGAGGGCGAGGCGGACAGTTTGTATTACGGAGGGCGGTGCGAAAAGTACGACATCCGCCGGAGCAGTGAGCCGCCCGGTGAGGACCTGTTTGCCTTCCGCCACAGCGCCCTCATGGCCGAGCATGCACGGCGCGAGGGGCTCTTCCGTGAAGCAGGCGAACGGGCGCGGCGTGGGCGCATGGGCGTGCCGCAGGCGTTCTTCCTGCACGACATGATGCCCTTTGTGACGACCTTGCTCTGGGAGTGTGGGTTTGAACCCGTCCTCTCCCCCACAACCCGGGCAGCAGTGACGCGCCTCGGGTCCGAGGCCGTCCTTGCTGACACCTGCTTCCCGGTCAAGGCCGCCCTCGGGCACGCCCTGCATCTGCTGCACTCGCAGTTCGATGCCGGGGAGGGGTGCGAGGCGCTGTTTGTCCCATCCTTCATCAACATGAACACACCGGACGACCCGCACGGTGACGGCCTCTCGTGCCCGCTGACGCAGAGCTATCCCTTTCAGGTCCGCCAGCTTGCCCCGCGCGCGGCAGTGGTGGCCCCAGCCCTTAACCTGCGGCGCGGTGACCGGGCCGTGGAACGTGAACTGCACACCGCGCTCCGGCCATGGCGCGTCACGCGCCGCGAAGTCCGTACGGCGCTCTCCCGCGCGTGGACAGCGCAGCGTAAGTTTGAAGACCGCCTGCGCGCCAAGGGCCGCGAAGTGCTGGAGCACCTCGACACCGAGGCCGCCGTGGTGGTGGGGCGCCCCTACAACGCCTTTGATTCCGGCATGAACCTCGACCTGCCGCGGAAGCTGGCGGGCCTTGGCATCCCGGCCATCCCCATGGACTTTTTACCGGCAGAGGACGTCAGCGATACGTGGGGCACCATGTATTGGCGTTCCGGGCAGCGCATTTTGCGCGCGCTTCGCGCCGTGCGCGGCGATGCGCGGCTGTATCCCGTCTGCATTGGCAGTTTTTTCTGCGGGCCGGACGCGTTCATCAACACACTGGCCGAACGTGAGCTGGCGGGAACGCCCGCCCTCTTTCTGGAAATTGACGAGCACAGCGCGGACGCAGGCATCATCACCCGGGTGGAGGCCTTTTGGGACAGCATCGGCGCGCGGCGCAAGGCCGGGCGCGAGCAGCGCGCCACGCGCCCCCGCCTGCCGCGCCCAGCCGCGTATACAGGACGCGGGCGCACCGTGTACCTGCCGCGTATGTCCGACGGCGCGTACGGGCTGGAATCCGCGTTTCGGGCCTGCGGAGTCGAGGCCGAAGTGCTCCCGCGCACCACGCCAGGCGCCGTGTCCCTCGCGCAGCGGGAGTGCTCCGGCAAGGAGTGCTACCCCTACGCCACCACCCTTGGTGATGTACTGGCAAAATGCGCCGAGCCGGGCTTTCAGCCCCAGCGCTCGGCCTTTTTCATGCCCGGGGGCACCGGCCCGTGCCGCTTTGGGCAATACAACCACGCCCAAAGCATGGTGCTGGATTCCCTCGGCTACGCGGATGTTCCGCTGTATGCCCCGGAGCAATCCGCTCGCCTGTATGATGATATGGGCATTGCCGGGCGCGACCTCGCCCGCCGCTGTTGGTACGGCATCGTCGCCTACGACCTTTTAACCAAATGCCTGCATGAGACGCGCCCCAACGCGGCAGACCCCGAACAGGTGGACGCCTGCCACCGCGAGCACTGTCGCCGCCTGCGGCAGGCGCTACGTGGGCCGCTTGATGCCGCGCCGCGCGCCCTTGCCGCCGCGCGTGACGATTTCGCCGCCCTGCACAGTGGCCACAGCCCGCAGGTGCCCCGCATCGGCATCGTCGGGGAGATTTACGTCCGCTCCAACGCCTTTTGCAATGAGGATATTTGCCGCAAGGTTATGGACCTTGGCGGGGAACCATGGCTCGCCCCCATCGGCGAATGGATTGCCTACGTCAACGCCATGTCCGTGCAGGACGCCTGCCGCCAACGCGACCTGCGGGCCCTGCTCACCCTCGGGATGACCCGGCGGGTGCAGGGGGGCATTCAGCGCCGCCTTGAGCACGTCTTTGACGGACACCTGCGCACCATTCACGAACCAAACACCGCCGCCACCCTGCGCGCCGCCGCGCCCTACATCAGCGACAGTCTACGCGGTGAGGCCGTGCTCAGCGTTGGCGCGGCTGTGAATATGATTCATGCCGGGTGTCACGGCATCATCAACGTCATGCCCTTTGGCTGCATGCCCGGGACGGTGGTCACAGCGCTCTTACGCACCGTCAGCCATCATTATGGCGTTCCCTGCATCACTCTTGCCTTTGACGGCACCGAGTCCCCGGCAAACCGTCTGCACGTTGAGGCCTTTATGGAGCAGGCCAAGGCCCGCGCCCAGCGGCAGGCCGAAACCCGGCCCCCCGTCCCCGCAACGTAGCGTCGGCCCTTTCCTTTCTTGCCAAGCCGATATACAGAACCTTCTGTACCGGATGCACGAAGACCTTCAGGCAAGTGAGGAACTTGAGGCACATGCCAGTCTTTCGATTTGAAGCCGCCACACCAGAGGGCAAGGTGCTGAAGGACACCGTGGATGCCGCCAGCCGCTTTGAGGCAGGGCGCATCCTGCGCGAGCGCCACCTTGTTCCCCTGTGGCTGGAGGACGTTGGCCGTGGCGCACCGAGCACGCCCTCTCCACTGCGCAGGGCCCTTGCCGCCCGGATGCGCTCTCCTCTTGCCCCGCGCGACTTTGCGTCCATGACCACCCGCCTTGCCACGCTGCTGGATGCAGGGCTTCCCCTCGACGCCGCGCTCACCAGCATGCTGCAGCACGGCGTTGGCGCGCGCCCGGAGCGCATCCTCGCCAGCATTCGCGAGCAGGTTCGGGCCGGGGCCTCATTTGCCGAAGCCATGCAGCGCACGCCGCAGCAGTTTTCCCCCATGGTCCTCGCCATGGTCCGCGCCGGAGAGGCCTCCGGAATGCTTGGCACCGTGCTTGGGGAAATCGGGGCGGCAACCACCCGCTACGACGCCCTGCGCCGCCGCATCCGAAGCGCGCTGACCTATCCAGCCTTTCTGTGCTGCGTTGGTACTGGGGTGGTCGTCTTTCTTCTCGCCTTTGTTGTCCCCCGCCTTACGGCGATATTTGCGGACTTTGGTCATGCGCTGCCCGTACCGACGCAGGTGCTGGTCACACTCAGCCACGCCTTGAGCGCGTGGTGGCCATGGCTTCTGGGGATCGTCCTCGCCGCCGCCCTTGCCCTCCGGCTATGGCTGCGCACCGAGGCTGGGCGCCGCGCCCTTCATTCCGCCGTGCTGCGTACGCCGTTCTTCGGCACGCTCTGGCGCCGTTTCGACGCGGGACGCTACGCGCGGACGCTTTATTTGCTCCTGAAACACGGGGTGCCCCTGCATCAGGCCTTAACCATCACGCAGGGCGTCCTGAGTAACGCCGCCCTCCACCGCAAGAGCCTCAGCGTTCGTCCAGATGTCATCGCCGGGGGAACGCTGGCCGCAGCGCTACGCCGCCAAAAGCTTTTCGACGCTGGCGACATGCAGATGATTGCCGCTGGGGAGGAGTCCGGCGCCCTTGCCGCCATGCTCCGCACCGTGGCCCGCGCCTGCGAAGCGGACGTGCAGGGCGCCCTCTCGCGCGGGATGGCGCTGTTGGAGCCGGTCCTTATTCTCGTACTCGGCTCCATCGTTGGCAGCATCGTTTTGGCCATCATGCTTCCGCTTTTCGAGATGGGCAGCCTTTTGAGCGGCTGACGCCCGTCCCCGCGTTCCCGGTGGTGACAAAATCCACGGGAAACCGTACCCTTAGACCAGTACGCCCCGCCCGGGGCTTTTTTCGCGGACCTTCAACGCACGCAAGAGAGCACGCGATGAGCACGAATATTCTCGTTACCGGCGGCGCCGGATACATTGGCAGTCACACCTGCAAGCAACTCAAGGCCGCAGGCTACACGCCCGTCACGTTTGACAATATGGTCTATGGGCACGAATGGGCTGTGAAATGGGGCCCCCTCGTCAAAGGTGATATTCAGGACCGCGCCGCGCTGGACGCCGCCTTCGCAAAGTACGCCCCCGCCGCGGTGATCCATTTCGCGGCCTACACCTATGTGGGCGAATCCGTGGAGGACCCGGGCAAGTACTACCGCAACAACGTGTACGGTACCGTGAATCTGCTGGAAGCCATGCGCGACCACAATTGCGGCAACATTATTTTTTCCAGTACCTGCGCGACCTACGGCGTGCCCGAGACCATGCCCATGACCGAGCAGCTCCCCCAGCGCCCCATCAATCCCTACGGCTGGACCAAGCTCATGATTGAACAGGTCCTGCGCGACTTTGAACACGCCCACGGCATCAGGCACATGGCCCTGCGCTACTTCAACGCCGCAGGTGCCGACCCCGACGGCGAGATTGGCGAGGACCACGATCCCGAAACCCATCTCATCCCCCTCACCGTGCTGGCCGGTCTTGGCCGTCGTGGTCCCATCAAGATTTTTGGGCAGGACTACCCCACCCCCGACGGCACGGCCATCCGCGACTACATTCACGTCACCGACCTTGCCGACGCCCACGTGCTCGGCCTTGGGGTGCTGCTGGACGGTGGCGAAAGCCGTATGATCAACCTCGGTACCGGGCACGGCGCCAGCGTTCGTGAAGTCGTCGACGCCGTGGGACGCTCCCTTGGCACCCCCGTCCCAGCTGAAAACGCCCCACGCCGCGCCGGAGACCCGCCCATGCTCGTGGCAGACGCCACCCGCGCCAAAACCGAACTCAGCTGGACACCGCGCTATACCAACCTCGATGACATCGTCGGCACCGCCTGTCGCTGGCACAACGCGCATCATGGTGAGTAAACAGAGGCCGGTGAGCGAGAAGACGGCTTTGTAACTCGATAAAAAAACGATCTGAGAACGCCTCCGTCAGAGATGACGGCGGCGTTTTTTATTTGTCTCCACACGGCCGAGAGCATGTCAGGGGTGACGACCGTCCTATCCACACGCACCCGGCCTGTGCGCACTTGGGATTCTCAAGGGCCGCGCCCTTGAGCCTGCGGAGCACACAGAGCGTGTCACCCCCACCCTCCATACAGCTTTTCCCTCATCATGCAGGCCCCAGTGCCATGTCTCCTTTGGCGTTGACTGAAAAATGGGTGTCAAGTAGTGGCAATAGGGACATCGTTACAGGTGGTCCGTATTTGCTGCGCTGTCTTGGCCAGTTGTGCGGCGCTCTCGCGATGCTGAGAGGATGATGATGCGCTGTGTGTCGTGGTTTGTCGCGTTTGTGCTTGTGTGCGCCGGTCTGTATTGGCTTGTCGAAGCTGTGCAGATGTGGCGCTCTCCTGTGCTGGAGGCGGCGCCGGTGCGTGCGTCCTTGGGCGCGCACCAGGGCTGGCGGGCGCCAAGCCTGCGGGACTGTGAGGTCGCGGCGGGGAGTGACGTCCTTGCGCCTTCGCGGGGACAGGCAGCGCGGCGTGATGACAGTGTGCTTGATGCCTTGCCGCTTGCGGGGCCGGAGGTGTCGCTTCGGGGCACCATTGTGTCGCATGATGCGCGGCTGTGCAGGGCAGTGATTGCGTGTGGCGGCGAGGAGGCGGCGGTGCGTGTGGGCGGCGGTGTTGGCGGGGCGCGGCTTGTGTCCGTGTACCGTCGCGGGGCGGTGCTGGAGCGTGCCGGGCGGCGTGTGGCGCTGCTGTTTGATGGCGCAGAGCGCTCCGGAAAACCGGCGGCGCACCGGCAACAACCTGCGTATGACGCTATGTCATACACGCTGGAGCGTGAAGAATTTCAGAAGATTGTGCGCAGTCCGTCTGCGGTGTTGCGGCAGGCGGCGATGACCCCGGGGCGCGAGAAGGGCCGCGGGGGCTTTCGTGTGCAGTGGGTGCAGGACGGGGGCTTTTTTGCCCGTCTTGGCTTGCGGCAGGGTGATTTTATTACGGCGGTGAATGGACGGCAGGTGACGGGCCTCCCTGAGGCGCTGGGCCTGATGGATGAGCTGGGGCGGGAGCATTTCGAGGTGGAGCTGTTGCGGAACGGAGCGCGCCGCGCTTTGGTGGTGGACATCCGATGATGTGGGCGCGCGGGGCATGTGTTGGGGCCATGGTGCTTGCGGCGCTGGTGTGTCTGCTGGTTGGCGGCGTTGCGGCGGCGGACGGCGGCGAGGACGCTGGGGCTGATGGTGTGCGTATGGATTTTGAGGACGCGGATATCCGCTCGCTCATCAAGTACATCAGTGATGTCACGGGCCGGAATTTTATTGTGGACCGCCGGGTGAAGGGGCGGGTGACGGTGCTGTCTCCGCGCGCGGTTACGGCGGATGAGGCGTATGGGGTGTTTGCGTCGGTGCTGGAGGTGCACGGCTTTACCACGGTGGAGCAGGGCGCGGTGACGAAGATTGTTCCCTCTGCCGAGGCGCAGAGCATGAGCGTACCGACCCGCGCGGGGCTACGGCCTTCGGGCGGCGGCGAAGCGGTGATGACGCAGGTGCTGCCCCTCACGCACGCCAGCAGTTTGGATTTGCGCAAGGCCCTCTCTGGCCTTGTGTCTGCGGCTGGGCTGATGACGGACTATCCGGCAGGAAACATGCTGATTGTGACGGATTACCGCTCCAATGTGGACCGCATTGCGGGCATTGTCCGGCGCGCGGACACGGCGGCGCGCGATGGGCATGTGGGCGTGTTTGCCATGCGCCACGGGAGCGCCCCGGCCACGGCGGAGGTGGTGACCCGCCTGCTGGCGGAGCGGCGCGAGGCGCGCCTGAGGCGGGGCGAGAGCGTGTCGCACACGGTAGCAGGGCTGGCGCGGACGAATACGGTCATCGTGGTGGGCGTGCAGGAGGACGTGGAGCTTGTGCGGCGGCTGGTACGCGCCATGGACGTGCCAACGCCGGAGCATACGGGCACGGTGCACCTTGTGTATTTGGAGAATGCGGACGCGGCGAGCGCGGCGGAGGTGCTGCGCAAGCTGATGGAGGAGCGCGCGGGCGAGGCGTCCGCAGACGCCACGCGGCGGCATATCAGCGTGGTAGCGGATACGGCGACCAACGCCCTTGCCATTGCCGCGCCGCAGGAGGAATTCGCGGTGCTGTCGCAGATGATCCGCCGCCTCGATGTGGCGCGGCGGCAGGTGTACGTGGAGGCGCTGATTATGGAGGTCTCCGCGGATAAGGGGCTGAGCTTTGGAGTGAATTGGTCCGCTGGCGGCACAACGCGCATCGACGGCACGGACGCGCTGGTCTTTGGCGGCTCCAACCCCGGGGGCGCGCCCGGCGTGGTGGATGGCGCGCGCGAGACGTTTTCCATGCCGTCCGGATTCTCTGCGGGGCTGGTGCTGTTTCCCTTCACCATTGGTGACCAGCGCTTCAACTCCGTGGAGTCGCTCATTTCAGCGTCTCAGGTGGATACGGGCTTCAAGGTGCTGGCAACGCCCCAACTGCTGACCTTGGATAATGAGGAAGCGCGGGTGGATGTGGTGGATACCATCCCCTTTGTGGAGCGCGTGACCACGGAGAGCAAAGACACCGAGTCCACCCAGAGCATTACCTATAAGGACGTGGGCGTGAAGCTGACGGTCACCCCGCAGATTGGCACGCACGACATGCTGCGCCTGCGCCTGCATCAGGAGGTCAGCCGCGTGGTGAACAAGACGGTCTCCGTTGGCGAGAGCGAGCCACTGCTTCTCGCCCCCACCACCAAAAAGCGCGAGGTGGAAACCACGGTGCAGGTGCGCGACGGGCAAACCATTGTCATTGCGGGCCTGCTGAGCCGCGACGAATCGCGCGACCGCAATCAGGTGCCGGGCCTTGGGGACGTGCCGGGGCTTGGGTGGCTGTTTAAATCCAAAAGCACCCGGCAGAGCGACACGAATCTTCTGCTCTTTTTAACGCCGCGCATCATCGACAGCCCGGAGCACGCCGCGCGCATTGCGCGCGAAAAGCGGCGCGAACTGGAGCGCGTGGGTGTGGATGATGACGGCCTTGGCGCGGCGTGGATTGCGCCGCCGCCTTTGCCGCAACCGGTGCTGGAACCATGAGCGCCCTTCACCCCTACAAGACGCAGGGGCAAGCCGGGCAAGGCTCCCAGCCGCAGGCTTCGCCCCAAGCGCAGGGAAGGGCCGTGGTCAACGCGCCTCCCTCCATGCTGGACCAGTCTCTTGATGACATGCTGCAAACGCACCCCTTGGTGCCGCAGCAGGCGGCACAGGCCCTTCGGCGCGAGGGGGGCGCGGCGGGCGAGGCGCTGTTGCGCGGCCTTGTGCGCGGGGGGCATATGACGGAGATGGACGCCGCCCAGATTCTTGCCGGGCACTATGGCCTGCCGGTGACGGACCTTGCCAATGCCACGGCGGATACGGACGCCCTTGGGGCTGTGCCTTATCTGTATATGAAGGACCATGGCGCGGCGCTGTGCCGCGATGGCGGCGGGCGCGTGCTGGCTGTGGCCGGGGCAGATGGGCTGCTGGTGGCCGCGGACGCGGCGGCGGTGTTTGGCGCGGATGTGCGGGTGGCGGTGGCGCCGCGCTCGCGCATTGTGGCGCTGCTTGGCGCGGCGTACGGCGAAGCGGGCGGCGATGACATTGGCGGCATTGCCATGCCGGGCGCTGGCGAGGCCGGTGCGGGGCTGGACGCGGAGGCGGACATTGAGGCGTCGGCGAGGGATTTGCTGGATGAAACCAGCGATGCGCCGTTTATCCGGCTGGTGAACGCCATCATCGCCCGCGCCATCCGCGAGGGGGCGAGCGATGTGCACATTGAGCCTTTTCCGGAGTCCCTGCGGGTGCGCTTTCGCCTTGATGGCGTGCTGTATGACAGGTGCCACCTTGCGGCGGGGCTGCATGCGGCCATGGTTTCGCGCATGAAGATTTTAGCCAAGCTGGACATTGCCCAGCGCCGTTTGCCGCAGGACGGGCGCATCTCCCTCGCCCTTGGGGGGCGCAAGGTGGACCTGCGCGTGGCAACCCTGCCAACGGGCTACGGCGAGCGCGTGGTCCTGCGCGTGCTGGAGAAGAGCGCGCGGGTGCTCTGTCTTGATGAATTGGGCGCCCCGCCGGAGGATATCCGGCGCATCACGGGGCTGGCGGGACTGTCCCACGGGGTGGTGCTCATTACCGGGCCGACGGGCAGCGGCAAGACCACCACGCTCTACGCCCTGCTGCGGCACATCAATACGCCGGCGCGAAATATCCTGACCATTGAAGACCCGGTGGAATATCAACTGGACGGCATCGGCCAGATGCAGGTGCAGGAGAACATCGGCCTCACCTTTGCGGCTGGGCTGCGGTCCATTGTGCGGCAGGACCCGGACGTTATCCTTATTGGCGAAATCCGCGACCGGGAAACGGCGGAGATTGCGGTGCAGGCCGCGCTGACAGGGCACCTTGTGTTTGCCACCCTGCATACCAACGACGCGGCCAGTGCGGTGACGCGCCTTGTGGATATGGGCATTGAGCCGTTTTTGCTGTCGTCCGTACTGGGCGGGATTGTGGCGCAGCGGCTGGTGCGGCGGCTGTGTCCGTCCTGCGCGCAGGCGTATGAGCCGCAGGCGGAGGAATTGCGGGACCTTGGGCTGTCCCACCCCTTTGGCGGGGCGGGGCTGTACCGCGCTGGCGGGTGCGAGGCATGCCGGGGCACAGGCTACCGGGGCCGCAAGGCCGTGATGGAGGTGTTGTGCGTGGATGAATCCTTCCGGCGGCTTGTGGCGCAGACGCCCGACGCCGACGCCCTGCGCCGCCACGCTGTGGCAGGGGGCATGCGCCCCTTGGCGCGCTCCGCCTGCCGGGATGTGGTGGCCGGAAAGACCAGCGTTGCCGAAGTGCTGCGCGTGACGCGGACGGCCTAGGCGTGGAGGGGAACGTGAAAGGCACACGGCGCGCGGCGCAGCGGGGCATTACCTTGGTGGAGTCGCTTGTGGCGTGGGCGCTGGCGGGGCTTGGTCTTGTGGCCGTGCTGCATGGCGTGCAGCGCAGTCAGGCCGAGGTTGCCGCCCTGTCCCGGCGTGACGCCGTGGTGCGTGAGGCCGCGGCCCAGCTGGCGCGATGGCGCGCCTTGCCCTCCGGTCGCCGTTTTGCCCCCGGCGTTGATGACCAAACACAGACAGCGACGCCGGGCGTAACGTGGACCACAACCACGTGGCGGCAGGCGCCGGGAGTGCTGGCCCTGCGCCTTACCGCACGGTGGGGGCAGGGTGGCGAGCACAGCTACACCATTGAAACCGCCAAAGTGCTGCGGGGGGCGGAGGACGGCACCATGGAGCGCCGGACATGACGTCTTGTGCTTCGGCGCGCGCGGACCGTGGTTTTACGCTGGTGGAGATGCTGGTGGCGCTGGCTGTGGCGGCGGCGCTGAGTGTTGGCGTGCTGGGCGCGCTTCGCGGACTGATGCGCGGAACGCAGACCGCGCGTGATGCGCAGGCGGCGCGCCATGCGGCGCGGGTGGGCCTTGCGCTTGTGGAGGATGATTTACGGTCCGCCGAAGGTGTGCGGACCCTGCTCCGCGGGATTGAGGAGCCGCGGGCAGCGGGTCGGCAGGTGCAGCTGCCCGCCCGGACGGCGCGGACCGTTCTGGACCTGACAACCCGGGCGCAGCCCCTTGAGGGGAGGGCGCTGGAGCCGGATGCGGTGCAGCGTGTCCGGTACATTCTGCATCCGGGTGAGGGCCGGGACGGCCGCGCCACACTTCTCCGTCAGGAGTGCGCTGCGGGCGGGCGGGGTGCCGGCGCCCCATGGGCGCGTGCGGAAGTCTTTGACGCGGTGACCAGCATGGACATTGCCGTGGAGGACGGGGGCGCGGCGCGTGGGCTACGCGTCGTGCGGGTGCGCCTTGGCCTTGCCACGGGGCAAGGGCATGGGCGGGTGTTTACCATTGCCGCGCCGGTGCGCGAAGCGGCCCTTCGTCCCGCAGGCGGGGGGCGGCCATGACGGCGCGTGGGCAGGAACAGCGCGGGGGCGTGCTGCTCATTGTGCTGGTGGTGCTGGCGCTTGGCTCGTGGTGGGCGCTGGAACTCGCCCACAGCGTGCGGGTGGAGCAGGCGGGCTCCGCGTGGCTGCGGGGCAGAGCCGGGGCAACGGCGCTGGCTGAGGCGGGCATCGCCACCGGGCGCGCGGCCTTTGAGCGCGCGGCGCCGGAGCGCCTGCATCTGTCGCCCTTTGCGGCGCAGGGGGCGGCAGGGGGCGCGGCAGTGCCGGGCTACACAACGGGCGCGCTGCGCGTGAGCATCCAAGACGAGACGGGTAAATTTCCCCTCAACGCGCTGGCGCGGCTGCGCGCGCAGGAGGTGCGGGAGGCAAGCGGCCTTGCCGGGGTGTTCGTGCGGCTGGTGCGCATGGCCGCGCAGGAGGCAGGCCGCCCACTGTCTCCAACGCAGGCGCGGCGGATTCTTGGCCGCATGCGGGACTGGGTGGACGCGGACGACGCCGCGTGCATGGCTGGTGGGGGGACCGGGCAGAGTGAAGGGTTTGAGACTGCGCCGGGCGGGTCCGGCGCGCCAAACCGCCCACTTAAGACCCTCGCCGAAGCCCTTATGATGCCTGTGGGACCGGGGATGACGGTGGGCGACGTGCTCCCGCCGGAGAAGGCGCGCAGGCTGTTGACGGTGGAGGCCACGGGCGGGCGCATCAATATGAACACCGCCCCGCGCGAGGTGGTCATGGCGCTGGTGACGGCGCCGGAGCGGGGTGAAGCCTTTTGGCAGGCCGTGGAGGCCGGGCGGCGCAATGCGCGGCGCAGCGTGACGCCGGGGTGGTATTTGCATCCCCGCGGGCGGGGCGGCGCATCCTACGCGGCGGTGGTGGTTCGGTGTGTGGATGTGCGGGCGCGGGTGGCGGTGGTGGACGCCGAGGCCCGTTGTGGCCGGGTGACGCGGCGCATGCGCATGGCGGTGCGGCGCGTTGGCGGCGGCCCTTCGCAGGCCGTGTGGTCGCAGGTTTGGACGGTGCAACAGCAAGGAACAAACGCGGCATGATGGGCGGCAGACTGTGTGTGGACCTTTCCCGGCGTCCTGTGCCGGTGGTTTGCGTCGGCGCGCGTGGGCGCGTTCGCGCGGCCGCGCTTGTGGAGGCCCCCAGCGGTCCTCTGGACGCTGTGGCGGCCCGCATTGCGGACGTGGCGCGCGAGCGCGGCATGACGTGGAGCACCTGCGCCGTGGGCCTTGGCGCGGAGGGAATGCTGTGGCGCCCCCTCTCCTTCCCCCGCCGCGCCGGGGGGCGGCTTGCGCAGGCGGTGGAACTGGCGCTGGAGCAGGAACTCCCTACGTCTCTTGATGGCCTTGCCACCGCGTGGCGGCGCACGGGGCGTATTGGCGCGCAGCACAAGGTGCTGGCCGCTGCTGTGGACCGGGAGCGCGTGCGCGCGACGGCGGACGCCTTTCGCCGCGTGGGGCTTGCGCCATGCTCTATATGGCCGACGCAGCTTGGCCTTGCGCCGATGGCCGCGCTGGGCGGCGCAGACGCGCTGGTCATGGACCTGCGGGGCGCGGTGGTGGACCTTGTGGCCGTGGCGGGCGGGGAAGGCGTGCTTGTCCGGTCGGAATGTGTGGGTGATGACGCGCCGCCGCAAGAAGCGCCGCGCCGCATTGCCATGTGGGCTGTGTGGTGCCGGGAACGCGGCATCTGCGCGCCCACGCGGATTGTGTGGGCGGGGCATGATAAAGGCCGCGCGAGGGCCATTGCCGAGGACGCGGCGCGTCTGTGCGGGCTTGAAGTCTCGCCCGCACCGCCCCCCAAGGTGCCGGAACAGGGGGACGGCGCGGCTGCGTCAATGTTTTGCGCGGCGGTGGGCCTTGCCGCCGTGGCGCGGCAGCGTGGACCGGGGCTGTGCTTTGCGTCGCTCCGGGGCGGGGCGGGGCGCGGCTGGTCGCCTGCTCTGGTGGCCGCGTGTGCGGGGTTTGCCTGCGTCAGCCTTGCCGGAATGCTGGGGGCGGATATTGCCGTTCACCACCGGGGCGCGGCGGCGCAGGTGGAGGCCATGCACGCCGCCGTTCATGAGGCGCTGCCCCATCTGTCCGGCAGACGCAGTGCGCAGGAATATGGGGCCATACTCCGCGCCCGCCGTGCGGGTCTGCGCGCGGAAGGGGCGCCGGAGCAGGGGCGCGTTCTTGGCGCGCTGGTGGCGCTGACGCGGTGCGCCGTCCCGGGCGCGCAGGTGCGTCTGGAGCAGTTTTTCTGTGATGGCGAAGCGGTGCGGTGCACGGTGCGGGTGGAAGGCGCGGCCAGCGCGAAGGATGTCGCCCGCGCTCTTGAGGCGTCGCCATATTTTGACGTCGTGCGCTGCGAGGCCGCGCCTGACGGACGCGGCGCCGCATACCGCCTGACCGCGCAGTTGCGGGGCGCGCCATGAGCGTGCGTGCTGGACTGCGTGCGGTGCTGGACTGGCCGCTGCGCCGGTGGGCCATTGCTGCGGCCCTGTTGGCGGCGGGCGCGGGTTTGGCCCTGCTGGCCCAGCAGCGGGAGCAGGCGCGCGCTCACTACGCCGCCACCGTCTCCACCACGCAGCAGGTGCGGCGCGAGGCCGCGCAGTACCGCGCCGAAATTGCCGCAAGGCCCGCCCAAAGCGCATTGGCGCCGACGCAGGATTCCGCCGCCGTTCCGGGGCCGCAGGAGAGCCTGCGAGACATCCTGCTGTGGGCGGCCAAGGCGTCCGGCGTCGCCAGCGGTATGCGCCTTGATGCTGGCGCGCAGCAGGCCATGACCGTCCATTTTGCCCCCAAGGGGCAGGAGGCGGGCGCCCCCCTTGGGGCAGTGCTCGGCTGTTTGTGGCGGGCGGAGCAGGCGAGTGGCGGGGCGCTCACCGCGCTGGAAATTGACACGTCGGGGCGCGCCGTCCATGTGACGGCGACCATATCCCGCGCCGCACCGGGCGGCGCAACCATGCACAGGGAGGACGCGCAGTGAAACCGCGCACCACACCGCCGCGCCGGAGAGGGCGCGGTGGCTTTACGCTGTTGGAACTCATGGTGGTCATAGTGATTCTTGGCGTGCTGGCCGGACTGGTGACGCCGCGTCTTATGGGCGAGCCGCACAAGGCGCGCGTGGTGAAGGCCAAGCTCCAGATGGAAAGCCTCGCCACCGCCTTGCACAAGTACGCCCTCGACAGCGGGGCCTATCCCACAACGGAGCAGGGGCTGGACGCCCTTGTGACCAAGCCGCGTACAGGCCGCGTCCCGCGGGAGTATCCAAAGGACGGCTATATCGCCAAGGTGCCGCGCGACCCATGGGGGACGCGCTATGTGTACCTCAGTCCGGGCGAGCATGGGCCCTTTGATGTGCTTTCTTATGGCGCGGACGGTCAGCGGGGCGGCGTGGACGATGATGCGGACATCGGCAGCTGGACCATCGAATAGCGCCTTTACGCTTCTTGAGGTGCTGGTGGTGCTGGTCATCGCGTCCTGCGCCGCTGGGCTGGCCTTTGCGCCGTGGCGCGGGGGCGGCGGCGCGGAGGCGCTGCATGCGACGGCCCGCCGGTGCGCCGCCGTGGTGCAACGCGCCCGCACGCAGGCCATGCTGACGGGCCAGCCATGGCAGGTGGTTGTGGATTTGGACGCTCCAATGGTGTCGGCCCGTCCTCTCGGCGCGCCGGAAAGCCCGCAGCGCCGCGCTGGGCGTGTGACCGTGCGGGAACCGCGCCGCATTCTCTGGGCGCGCACGGCGGTTTCCGGGGGAGATGCTTTGGGGCGGCAGGATGCCGGACGGGTGGTGCTTGTGGCGCAGCCGTCCGGGCTGGTGGAGCCTGTTGTCCTGTGCGTTGGAGATGGCCGGGCGCGCGTTTGGGCGCGGGTAAAGGCCCTCAGCCAACGGGTGGCCGTGAGCCAGACGCCTGTGGAGCTGCAAGAAACGAGAGCAAATGGGGGATGATATGGGCAGGGTGTTTCGCTGCGTTGCCGCGCTGTTGTGCGCTTGTGTGGTGTGTTCGTGCGCGTCGCGGTCCCACGTGGGGGAGGAGTCGTCAGCGCCCATGGCCCAGCGGGTAGCCCTGCTGGACGCCGTTATGCTTGGGGACGTTGAGCAGGCCCTGCGGCGCGCTGACGCCCTTGTGGCGAGCGGTCACGCCACAGCGCGGGATATGAATACCCGCGCGGCGCTGCTGCTGCGCCTTGGCCGCGCCAAAGCCGCCCTGCATGACGCCGCCGCCGCGTGCCGCGCGCAGCCGAACGTCGCGGGCTACCACATCAACCGCGCTCTTGCCCTGTTTGGCCTCCGCCGCTTTGACGAGTGCCGCGATGCGTGCGACGCCGCCCTTACGCAGAATCCGCACAGCGCCTCCGCGCTGCTTATCCGAGGCCGGGCGTGGCTGGCGGCTGGTGAAGCAGGCCTTGCGGCCGAGGATTTCAGCGCCGCTATTACCCACGCGCCGGATGCAGCGGCGGGGTACGCCAGCCGTGGCCGGGCCAACCTTGCCCTTGGCCTCAATACCGATGCCTGTCGCGACCTGCGCGCCGCAACGGACCGCGCGCCGGACCAGAGCGGGACGTGGAATAACCTTGGGGTGGCGCTTTTGCGTTGTGGCCGTGTGGCGCAGGCCGATGCCGCGCTGACGCGCGCCATCACCCTTGAGCCGGGCGTGGCGCGGTACTACTACAACCGCGCCCGAATCCGCGAAGCGGCAGGCGACATGGCGGGAGCGGAAAACGACTACACCCGCGCCGTGGCCCGCATGCCGTCACTTGGCGAAGCCTATGTGAACCGCGGGGTTCTGCGCATTGGCGGCGGCGCGCGGGACAAGGGCATGGCGGACCTGCGCCGCGCGTGTGAGCTTGGGCTGTGTACGCAGTACGAGGCCTATAAAGCCAAGTTGTAATGCCGGAGGGCTAGGCGTCCCCCACATAGGGCAGGCGGCGCCCAAGGCCAATGCCGCGGGGGGTGACCGTCGCCACATAGGGCCAAATTTCCACGCCGCGCTCCGCCGCCATATGCAGCAGCCGCGCAAATTCCGGGTCAATGAAGTCCGCCGGGCCAAAGCACGAGGCGTCATCGCGCTGGATGAGATAAAAGCACGCCACACGGATGCCTTGCCCGGCAAGGGACATCAGCTCGCGCAGGTGCTTTTGCCCGCGTGTGGTCACGGCATCCGGGAACACCGCCACGTCGTCCTCCACGAGGGTGACGTTTTTGGCCTCCACGTACAGCGCGCCCTGCGGCCCATCAAGGCGCGCATCAAGGCGCGAGTCCCCAATGGTCGATTCCGCGCGGAACTCGGTATATCCCGCCGTTTCCGGCAATACTCCCGCATAAAATGCCGCCTTGAGCAGGCGGTTTGGCGTCAGGGTGTTCACGCCCACACGTGTGCCGTGAAAGTCCATGGTCTCCAGCGTGTACTTGAGCTTGCGGTTCGGGTTGGCCGCAGGGGACAGCAAAACCTCCGCCCCCGGGCGCAGCAGGCCCAGCATGCTGCCGGAATTGTTGGTGTGTGCCCACACAGACGCGCCGTCCACGTCCGCCTCCACGCTAAAGCGTTTGACGCGGCGGATGAACCGGCCGGTGAGGCAGTCCTTAGGAAAGGGGAGAAGAGGGGGGTGTGATGTTGGCATACAGGCCCTTGTGCTCCGCGCCATGGCAAAGGTCAAGGCGCGCCCGGGGCGGGCTGACGGCTTTCATTTCATGGGAAATTCCACTACAACCGGGGAGACGAACAGCGGCTGAGGGGAGTTGGTATTCTCTTTTGTTGTGATACAGGTGGGTTATGAGACTTTCGAAGAAAATTGCACAGGTCAAGCCGTCCGCGACGCTGGCCGTGAGCAGTAAGGCCATGGAACTGCGCGCTCAGGGGCGCGAGATTGTCAGCCTGTCCGTTGGGGAACCGGACTTCGCGACGCCGCAGCATATTTGCGACGTCGCCCAGAAGGCCGTGGACGACGGGATGACGCGCTATACGCAGGTTCCGGGCATCCCGGCCCTGCGCGAAGCTGTCGCAGAGTATTTCAATTCGTACTACGGAACGTCCGCAGGGGCGGACAGCACCATCGTGACCAACGGCGGCAAGCAGGCGCTCTATAACCTGCTGCAATGCCTGCTTGATCCCGGCGACGAGGTGCTCATCCCCGGGCCGTACTGGGTCAGCTATCCCGCAATGGTGGAGCTGGCCGACGGCGTGCCCGTTGTGGTGGGCGCTCCGGCCTCGCAGGGCTTTAAGCTGACGCCCGAGGATTTGGACCGTGCGGCCACGCCCCGCACGCGCGCGCTCATCTTGAACTCGCCGTCCAACCCCACGGGCGTTGCGTACACCGAGGCCGAGCTCACCGCCATTGCGCAGTGGGCCGTGTCCCGCGGGGTGTTCGTCATTTCCGACGAAATCTACGACCGCCTCGTGTACGCCCCGGCAGAGCCGGTGAGCCTTGCCCCCTTCTGGGAACAGCATCCCGAATCCGTGGCCGTGGTGAACGGCTTGTCCAAGAGCTTCGCCATGACGGGCTGGCGCGTGGGCTTCACCCTTGCGCATCCTGACCTCGTCAAGGCCATGTCCAAGGTGCAGAGCCAAAGCACGTCCAACGTGTGCTCCATTGCCCAGCATGCGGCCCTTGCGGCGCTCACCGGACCGCGCGAAATGCTTGGGGATATGTGCGACGCCTTTGCCCGCCGCCGCGACAAGGCCATGGACGTTGTGGCATCGTGGCCCGGCGTTGTGTGCCCGCGTCCGGATGGCGCGTTCTACATCTTCCCGGACGTGAGCGCGCTGTACTGCGACAGGTTCAAGAATTCCACGGAGCTGTGCACCTTGCTTCTGGAAGAGGCTGGTGTTGCCGCCGTGCCCGGTGCGGCCTTTGGCGACGACGCCTGCGTGCGCTTCTCCTACGCCCTTGACGACGACACCGTCGTGGACGCCCTCACCCGTGTGGGGCGCGTGCTGACGGGACAATAGAGTGCAGGCGCGCCCCTGGCGGCGCGTGTGGTTTCGGCCTTGCCGGGACCGTTGATGTTTTGGCGTGCGGCGCGGCCTGTGCCTGTGGCAGGGCCGCGCCTGCCGCCAGAAGTGAGTGGGGCGTGTGCGGATGTATGGCCGCGGCGTATGGTGGCTGCATCTGTTTGCGCTTGTAAGTGGGGCCAGGTGGCCGTGCTTTTACGCATGTTATGTGTATGGGCCTGACGGTTCAGGCCTGCGATTCGGGGCAACCCCGGCGGAGGAAAACGAGTGAACGCCCAACGTACCGATATCGGCGCCGCGCCGTTCAAACTGGCGAAGTTCCTGTCATGGGGCTCGCTGGCGCTCATTCTTGCGTCTGGGCTCTTTTTGTCCGTCATCATGGCCAACTACGCGCGCCAGACCCTGCTCACCAAGCAGCAGGAATTTGCCCATCTGCTCGCCGAAAACATCAACCACCAAGTTTTTCAGCGGTTCACCGTGCCAACGCTTCTGCGTTTTCGGCATATTGAGCTCTCCAATCCCGAGCAATACCGACAGCTTGAGAACGTCATCAAGGAGACCATCCACGGTCAGCACGTTTTTGAGTTCCGCATCTACGACAACGAGGAGGTCGTCTCCTTCTCCCTGAACAAGGACGTTGTGGGGCGGCGGGATTTGGCTGGGGCTGCTGTGCGTCAGGCCTTCAACAAGCTGGAGCACAGCTTTGAGGTCATCAGCCGCGTGCCTCCGTGGCAGGCCATGTTCGACTTTGACATGCAGCCCAAGAGCGTGGTGCTGCGCATGGTCTATCCCCTGCGGACCGAGCGCAGTCTCTTTCCGGGTGGGCCATCAGGGCAGACCATGGGCATCCTTGAATTCACACAGGATATCACTGACGATTACAAGACCGTCATCAGCTTTCAGTGGCTGATTATCTTCACGGCCATTGTGTCGTCCCTTGTCCTGTTCCTTGTGCTGCTGGCGATGATTCACAAGGCCGACGAACTCAACGCTCAGCGCGTGGCCGAGCGTGAAAAGCTGGAGCGCGAACTCCACCAAGCCGAAAAGCTCGCCAGCATGGGCCGCGTTGTGGCGGGCATTGCCCACGAAATCCGCAACCCCCTCGGCATCATCCAGTCCAGCGCGGAATTTTTGCTCAAAAAGGCCGGCACCGAACAAAATTCCTCATCCACGCGCATGCTGGAGGTCATGAACGACGAAATCCGCCGCCTCGGCCAGACCGTCAACGATTTCCTCGACTACGCGCGCCCCAAGAATCCGCGCATGGAAAAGGTGGACATCGGCAGTGTGCTTGGGCAGGCCGTGGCCTTTTTGGAGCACGAATGCCGCGAGCGCGGCGTTGCCGTGGTAAAGGACGTGCCCGAGGGGCTTCTCGTACGCGGCGACAAGGACCTGCTCTACCGCGCCGTGTACAACATCATCGGCAACGCGCTGCAGGCCGTGGCCGACGGCGGCAAGGTCTCCGTTGTGGCGCGTCCCATTCAGCGCGGCGTACGCGTCGCCATTACCGACAACGGCCCCGGATTCTCGGAAGAAGTGCTGGAGAAGGCCACAGACCCCTTCTACACCACAAAGCACAACGGCACCGGACTCGGGCTGGCCATCGTGACCAACATTCTGGCCAGCCACAACGCCGACTTCCAGCTTGAAAACGCCGAAAGCGGCGGAGCCCGGGTGGTCATCGTTTTCCCCGCCGCCTAACGCAGTGCGTCCGGCAGCAGACAGATTTCATTCACGTTTCAGTTCAGCAAGGTGACAGGCAACAATGGCGCATAATATTCTCGTACTCGACGATGAACGGAACTATCTTGTCGTACTCGAAGCCCTCCTCGATGAGGCGGGGTACAACGTCACCGCGCTCTCCGATCCGGAACTGGCTCTGACCTATCTGGAGGAGTCCGAAGTGGACGTCCTTATTACAGATATGAAGATGCCCAAGCTCTCCGGCAACGAGGTTCTGGAGCACGTGCACCGGAATTATCCCCATATTCCCGTGCTGATCATGACCGCCTTCGGCAGTATCGAGTCCGCCGTTGAGGCCATGCGCATTGGCGCCTTCGACTACATCACCAAGCCCTTTTCCAACGAGGAGCTGCTTCTCTCCATCGCCAAGGCCACCCAGCTTGCCGATATGCACCGCAGCAACCGCCTGCTGCGCGAAAACCTCGAAGAGCGCTACGGCCTGCACAACATCATCGGCAAGTCCAAGGCCATGCACCAAGTGCTGGACATGGTGGACAAAGCCGCGCCCACACGCAGCACCGTCCTCATCGAAGGCGAATCCGGCACCGGTAAGGAGCTTGTCGCCCGCGCCATCCATTTCGCCTCGCCGCGAAAGGACGCGCCCTTCGTCTCCGTCAACTGCATGGCCCTCGCCCCCGGCGTTTTGGAAAGTGAGCTTTTCGGCCACGAAAAAGGTTCCTTTTCCGGCGCCGTTGCCAGCCGCCGTGGCCGTTTCGAGCTCGCCAACGGCGGCACCCTGTTTCTCGACGAAATAGGCGAACTCACTCCCGAATTACAGGTCAAACTGCTTCGCGTGCTCCAGGAACGCAAGTTCGAGCGCGTCGGCGGCTCCTCCGAGATAGAAGTGGATATCCGCATCGTGGCCGCCACCAACGTGGACCTCGCCAAAGCCGTGCAGGACGGCTCCTTCCGCGAGGATCTCTACTATCGCCTCAACGTTGTGCGCATCCAGGTGCCCCCCCTGCGCGAACGCCGCGAGGACATTCCGCTCCTCGCCGCCCATTTTCTGCACAAGTATGCCTCGGAAAATGAGAAGGATTTGCAGGGCTTCTCCTCCGAAGCCCTCAACTACATCTCCGGCTACGAGTGGCCCGGCAACGTGCGCCAGCTACAAAACGTCATTGAGCGCTGCGTCGTCCTCACCTCCGGCGACACCATCGCCGTGGACGACCTCCCCGCAGAAGTGCGCGACGAGGAATCGCAGTTTAAAGGCGCCGTCGACCTGCTCCCCTCGCGTCTGAACCTCAGCGACACCCTCGAAAAGATTGAGGCCGCCCTCGTCCGCCGCGCCCTCGCCCGCAACGACTTCGTCAAAGTCAAAGCCGCCGAAGCCCTTGGCGTTTCTAAGTCGCTTCTGCAGTACAAGCTTAAGAAGTACGGCATCACGGGGCAGAAGTAAGGCGGCGCATTGCGCCGTGTTGCGGTGTGGTGCGGTGTG
>NZ_JBUDSW010000010.1:0-25941 GCF_054921475.1 Desulfobaculum sp.
ACCTTTGAGCCGGGGTGTCGCAACTGGTGGCACATCCACCACAAGGGTGGCCAAATTCTGCTCGTGACGGGTGGCCGCGGCTGGTATCAGGAAGCCGGAAAACCCGCCCGCGAGCTGCGCCCCGGCGATGTGGTCCACATAGCGCCCGAGGTCAAGCACTGGCACGGCGCGGCCAAGGATTCGTGGTTTGCCCACGTGGCGGTGGAAGTGCCCGCCGAGGGCGGCTCCAACGAATGGGTCGAACCTGTCAGCGACGAGGAGTATGACGCGCTGGACGCGCGCTAGGCCCGGGGCGCCCCCTCCACAGGCCCCGCCATTCCCCCACACCCCAAGGCGCCACAAAGGCGCGGACAACCACCAACGCACTGCCTGCAATGCACGGAGGCCGATATGATTAGAAGGACATCCCTCCTTTCCCTCTTTGCCCTTGTTTTCACCTTCGGCCTTGCATCCGCAGCGGAGGCAACCATGACGACAAAACACACACCGGAACCAGCCCTTGATGCCCAACAGCAGGCCATCATCACCATTGCCGCCTTTACCGCCAGTGGTGACATGGACCGGCTGACCCCGGCCCTCAGTGACGGGCTGGACTCCGGGCTGACCATAAACGAAATCAAGGAAATCCTCGTCCAGCTGTACGCCTATGCGGGCTTTCCCCGCAGCCTCAATGCCCTTGGCGCATTCATGACCCTGACGCAGGAGCGCAGGGCCAAAGGCATTCTGGACGCCGAGGGCAAAGAGGCCTCGCCCCTGCCCGCCGACATGGACCGCGACGCCTACGGCGCCCGCGTGCGCGCGGACCTTGCCGGGCAGAAGGACATTCCCACCACGCGCGCGCCGTACCAAGAGTTCACGCCCATTATTGATACGTTCCTCAAGGAGCACCTGTTTGCCGACATCTTCGCCCGCGATGTGCTGACGCATCAGCAGCGCGAACTGGCGACCATCGCCGCCCTGGCAAATATGACCGGTACCGAAGGGCAGCTCTTTTTTCACTTTGGCGCCGCCATGAACACAGGCCTGACCACCGCGCAGATGCACGAGTTCATCCGCGTACTGGACACCAAAGTGGACACGAAACAGGCCCGCAGCGCGCGGGTGGTGCTGACCAAAGTCCTTGCCCAGCGAAGCAACTAGGCGCCACACGCGCCGCGCCCGCCAGCCCTCCTCCGCCCCGCTGGACTGATGCTGGCGGCGGGGCTGGACGCAGACACGGCAGGGCCACGGTGCCCCCCCCCCGAAACCCCTTCGGTCTTGCGCGCATTTGGGGTAGAGTCGGCTCGCACAAAGAGCCAATGCTCAAAGGAGATGCGCCATGCATATTTGTGAAGTTCCGCCGTCGGACGCACCCCACACACTCCTCCTGTTGGCGGACCCGTCCGAGGACAAGCTCGCATCCTACCTGCCGCAGTCGCGGTGCTTTGTCGCGCTGGCAGAGAAGGACCACCGCGAGGTTCATGGCGCGTGCGCTGTGCTCCCTTTGCCGGATGGCGGGTATGAGCTTATGAGCATTGCCGTTGCCCCCGAGCATCAGCGGCGGGGCATTGGCTCGCAGTTGTTACAGCATGTGATAGGCGTCTTCCGCTACAGCGGCGCCCCGCGGCTGGAGGTGGGCACCGGGAGCTTTGGCTACCAGCTTGCGTTTTACCAGCGCCACGGGTTTCGGGTAACGGCCATCGACCGGGATTTCTTCGTCACCCACTACCCCCAGCCCATTTTTGAAGACGGCATCCAGCTCCGGGACATGCTGCGCCTTACGCTGGAACTGCCCTAGTCCGCCCAGAAGCCCCGCCCGGCGTCCTGTTTGGGTGTCGCCGCGCCGTTGCCCTGCCCCCACGCATAAGAAAGGCTCCCCAGACAGGAATCTGTCCGGGGAGCCTTTGTCTGGCCATATAATCACCCGCCACAGCAGGTGCCGGGGGCGTGCGGCGCGGCGCTTTCGCCTGCGCACGCTGCGCCCGTTACTTGAACCACGACTCGACCAATTCCGAATTGGCCTCAATCCACTTGGCCGCGCCCTCTTCGGGGTCGCCGGTGCGCTCGATGGTGGCAATGAGTTCTCCAAGGGTGCTATCAGTCATGAACCACGAGTTCATCCAGCCCAGAACCTCGCCGTAGTCCTTGTCAAAGCCCTTTCTGGTGATGAAGAAAATGTCGTCGCCTTCACCGTAGACGTTTTTCGGGTCCTTCAGGTACTTGAGGTCAAACTTGGCAAAGGCGCTGTGCGGGTTCCACAGGGTGACCACCACGTTTTTCTTGGCCTCGTATGCGGCCTTCAACACGCCGAGCATGGCCGGTTCCGAGCTTTCCACAAAGTCGTACTCAAGGCCGTATTCCTTCAGGGCGCCGCGGGTCATCTCGTTCAGGCTGGAGCCGGAATCAATGCCGATGATTTCGCCGTCAAACATCTCTTTGTTTTCAGCAAGGTCGGCCAGCGAATCGATGTCCACATAGGAGGGGACCACCAGCCCAAGGCTTGCGCCCTTGTACCAGGCATTCTGAATGTCAAAATCCTTGCCGTAGCGGTCTACAAGAGGCTTATCGGAATTGGGCAGCCACACTTCCAGCCCAACGTCCAGCGAAGCATTCGCCACAGCGCTGTACATGACGCCATTGCCCACCTGCGTCAGCACAACGTCGTAGCCGCGCTTTTCCAGCAGAATCTTCCACATGTTGGAGACCGCGACATTCTCGGCCCAGTTGTTCACGCCAAACCGAATCGTCTTATCCTGCGCATTGGCATGCTGCGGAAAAACGGACAACACACAGACCATGGCGACGAGCGCGCAAATTCCTTTCAGCCTCTTCATACATTCACTCCTTGTCTTGGTTTTGCCTTTTGATGGGGGGCCCAATCTTTCCCCACGTTCCACGGACACGACGTCCTTACACTTCCGCCAGGGCTTGTGCCCTAGGCGCATACCATCCCAACTTACAGCCGTTGAATCAGGTACAAATACAGCGGCAAACGGCTCCACGTTTTCAGCTGCTTCAGCTCAAACAGCGTGCGCGCTGACGGCGTGCTCAGACACAGGGGCGACATATACACCGTCCCTTTCGCCTGCGCCGGGCCGCCCGCCGCGCCGACCAACTCCAAAAACGACGGGATGTGCCCCTGCGGCAGCGCATCGTCAAAGACGAAATTTCCCGTGCATTCAATGGCTGCATGCCGCGCGCTGATCTCCTGCATACGCTCAAAACAGCGGGCGACCTGCGCACTGCGCAGAGGTTTGCCGATGAAGTCCAGCGTCTGCTGGTCCACGGATTCCAGCCCCACGTTGATGGACACCGAGGCCCCGCAGGCCCCAAGGCGTGCAAAAAAGGCGTCATCCTTGGCCATCAGCGACGTCACACTGCCAAAGAGGAACACGCTCGCGCCCTGCATGTAGGACCGGTCAATCCCCAGCCGCTCCCGCGCCTGACCGATTGCCCATAAAATCGTCGCGTCATCAGCGCCAAGGGCGTCGTGGTCGCCAAGGAACACGGCGTTGTAATTGATAAGGTCGCGGCCATACAGCGCCGCCAGCTGGTCAAACTGCCCGGCGATGGCCGCCCGCGAGCGGGTCCGGAAGGGCATGGTGTTTTTCACCGTGCAGAACCGGCATTTATACAGACAGCCCTGCGAGATATTCAGCGGAATCACGTTGTAGTCCACGTGCCGCGCATCCGGCGGCAAGACCGATGCGCGCCCGCCGCAGGCCGCAAACAGGCGCTTCGCCTTCTGGCGCAGCCGCTGCGGGGTCTTGTCCGCCACCCGGCCGAGAAACGCGTGAAACTGCGGCGGCAGGTCATTGGCTTTACGCCGCACGGCCTGCACTTCATCACACCAACCGTCCACCAGCGCCTGCACCGCAGGTATGGCAAAGGGGTCTGTGCCCAAAATGGCGTTGGACGCGTACGGCAGGTTCGGCAAATAGTATTCGCCGAAGGTCTTGAACACCTCGCTGTACGGTTCCGGAATCCGGAAGGACACCTGCGCCGGGAACGGCGATTCCGTCAGCGTTTCCCACGAGCCGCCGTAGCCGCCGGTGGAATAGTACACCCAGTCGTCCCCGGCGGTGCGCCGGAGGTATTCAAGGTCGCTCGGCCATGCGCCGCCGCGGCCTTCGGCCCGGATAATGTCGCCCTCAAGGTTAAACAGCAGCCGCGCCGAGGGGGTTTCCACCTCGTGGTACAGCCCGTAGGTCACGGGCCGCCGCTGTTTGACGTAAGCGTTCTCGCCCCGCCTATGCAACGTGATGCGCAGGTCGCCGCGTTCCAGTATTTGCGTGTCCGACATCTGGGTTTCTGGCATCTGGTTTTTTTCTGGCATCTGCGCTTCCGGCGTCTGACTCTTTACCGCTTCGTCATGCATTGTGCCGCCCGGCCTTGCTACTTGAGCAGTTCGTCTTCAAAGGGATAATGCGTCAGCAGCGTGGTGCCGTGCTCGGTCACCAGCAACTGTTCCTCCAGCTTCACGCCCTCGCGGCCGCCCTGCTCGCCAATGTAGGACTCCACACACAGCGTCATATTCGGCTGGATAACGCCGTCGTATCCCGCATCCGGGAAGTCGGCGCGGTGATACAGGTAGGGATATTCGCCGGACATGCCCACGCCGTGGGCGGACAGGTAGTAGCGGTTGGCGTGGTACTTTTCCGGGATGTCCCACGCCTTCTCGGCGTACTCGCGGAAGGTCATACCCGGTTTGATGATGCCAATATTGTGCTGAATCTGCTCGTAGGCGACCTTGTACAGCGTGCGCTGCTCCTCGGTGGGGGCGTCCGGTCCGGCGTGAAAGGTGCGCGAAAAGTCGGAATAGTAGCCATGGCAGCCCACGACGTCGGTATCAAAGCCGATGAGTTCGTTCTCGCCGATGACCTTGTTGGCCGACTCCTGAAACCACGGATTGGTCCGCGCGCCTGAGCTGAGCAAACGGGTTTCCACATAGTCGCCATTCAGGGCAATGATTTCCTGATGCATCACGGACCAGAGCTGATTTTCCGTAATGCCGGGGCGGATGGCCCCGCGCATTTTGCCCGTAGCCTGCTCCGTCGCCTGCAGCGAGGCGATAACGCACTTGAGTTCCTCGTCGGACTTAATGCAGCGCGCCATTTCCACAGGCTCCTGCGCGTCCACGATGGGGATGCCCTGCCGCGCCATTTCAATGGCGACGCCCGCGTTCATCCGCTCCAGCCCAACGCGCAGGTCCGGCCCGACCAGCTCGCGCATGAGGGCTATCATCTTCTGCGCCCACTGCGCCTCGCGCTCGCGGATGTGCGGCCCGGCGGCCACGAAGCTGGCGGTCTCGGCGGGGCGGACCTCGTCGATGGTTTCCAGCCCGTCGGCAAGGTGCTCGCACCCCGTAAATTCAAACAGAATGCTCCTGTGTTCCGTCAGCAGCAAATAGCGCGAAGGCGCATTGCGGGCGGAAAACACCTGCATATTTCTGGCGCCTGTGGCGTAGCGGATGTTCACCGCGTCCGACAGAATCAGCGCGTTAACGTCGTATCGCTTCATTTCCCGGCGCACGGACGCCAACCGGTACTGGCGGACCGCCTTCAGGTCGATGCCCGCGCTCTCGGGCGCCACATCCACGAGTTCCGGCCAGTTCATGTACTGATTCTCCGCGTGCCATTCTATAAGAGCCATGTGTGTCTTCTCCCGGTGTATCGCTCCGCGCGGGGCATGCTTCGCCCCGGCATTGTGTGCTGTGAACGAGGAGAACCTATACGCCAAGAGCCCGTCTGCACAGTGAGAACCTATCCGAAAAGCGTATAGGTCATAGACAACGCCTGCCCGCGCGCGTACGTTGCCCGCAGACCTCCCCCGGGAGCACGGAGAAAAATGCATCATGATTTCGTTCAATTTCACGCATCTGCAATGCTTTGCCGCTGCGGCGGAAACGGGGTCGTTTTCCGCGGCGGGGCGGCGCCTTGGCAAGGCGCAGTCCGGCGTCAGCACGGCTGTGGCCAATCTGGAAATCGACCTTGGCACCCAGCTGTTCGACAGAAGCCGCAAGTACCTTCGCCTCACCAAGGAGGGCGAAGCCCTGCTGCGCGACGCCCAAAGCGTCATCCGCGGCGCAGAGCGGCTGGAGGACCGGGCGCTGTCCTTCTGCGCGGAGGAGGACACGCACATCCGCATCGCCCTTGATGAAGCCCTGTATCCGGACTTCATTGAGCATGTGCTTGGTCCGTTTGAAGCCCGCTTTCCCTTTACGGAGCTGGACCTGCTGACGGGCATCTTCAACGATGTTGAGGACTACGTGGCGTCCGGCATGGCGGACATCGGACTTGTGGTAAGTGCAGGCATCCCCAAACGGCTGGAGACCTACACCCTGCTCTCGTACCTGCCTTTTCAGGCCGCGGCGTCCGCCACGCATCCCCTTACCCGCAAGGAAGGGGTCACCCTCGGCAACCTTGAGGACGAGCGCCAACTCGTGGTCACCAGCCGCACGGCGGAAAAGGACACCGAGGTGACCCACTTCAGCCAAAAGCGCTGGCTGGTGGACAGCTACGCCACGTGCGCCGCCCTTGTGGAACGCCGCCTCGGCTGGGCCTTTTTCCCATCCAGCATCCTCGCCACCGTGATGGCGGAGCGCAACATCGTCCCCATTTCGCTGGAACTGGAACTGCGCGAGCACGCCTCGCCCCTGTACCTCATCCGCTCCCCGCACAAGACGCTGGGCAAGGCTGGGCAGTGGCTCCTGCGTAAGCTGGGGGACTTTCACAAAACCACCTAGCCCCGCCCGCCAACAGGCCCGCACAATTTGACACCACGGCCCGATTGCCCCAGAACAACACAGTCTTCACCCGGCACGGCTGCCCGCCGTCCACCGCCCTATAACCCGAGAGGCATCATGCGTATCCGCCACATTTGTTTTTTGACCCTGCTTTGTCTTCTTTGCGCCGCGCCCAGCTTCGCGAGCGACGCCCGCGTTGTCGGCGAGGTCTCCACGGAATGGAAAATGCTCGGCCCCGACCACACCATCAAGATTTTCTCCTTTGACGACCCGGACATCCCGCAGGTGACCTGCTACCTGTCCCGCGCCATGAAGGGCGGCATCAAGGGCGCCTTTGGTGTGGCAGAGGACAAAGCCAGTTCGTCCATCACCTGCGTGCTGACGGGCAAAGTTGATGAAGCAAGGCTCCGGCAGCTGGAACAAGGCGAAGAGGTCTTCTCCCAGCGCGCGTCGTTCATCTTCAAAAGCATCAAGGTGGTGCGGTTTATCGACTTTGAAAAAGGCGTCATCACCTACCTGACCTACAGCCGCAAGGTTATCAGCGGCTCCCACAAAAATTCCGTCGCCGCCGTCTGCTACAAATAACCCCGGCGCGCCATAGCCCACTTAAAAAAGCCCCCATCTTGGGGGCTTTTGTGTTGTGTACCACGCGTGTGTGGGGTTCGCGCACTGCCACCCCGGTATATAACTTGCTTCCTCTTCCTCACGCGGCGTGCCCGTCAGTTTCCCGTCGATACTGCGCATCCGCAAACACACCAAGTCCAGTGAGGAACCATGTCCGCCCTGCACCCTGATTACCATATTCATCTGGCAACACAGGCCCTCAAGGCCCACGACGCCACCACGGCCTACGCGCACCTCAAAACCGCCCAAGTCCTCGCCCCGGACGCCGTAGACCACGCCCTGCTCCAGCGCCTGCACGCCAACGAAGCCACACGAAAAACCATGCCTCTTCCAACCTATGTCCGTTTGGAGCGCGCAGCGCAGGTCATCCGGGACCTCCACGGTGCGGACAATGACGAGTTCTCCGTCCTTGATATTGGCGGGGGCAAGGGGCTGCTGTCCCACTTTCTTGGCAATGCCGACTATATGCTGTGCGAGCCGCAGGAAAATACGCTGTTGGCGCACACGGTGCAGCAGTTAGGGCGAACCTTTGACTTTGTCGTCTCCGTCCATGTTCTGGAGCACGTCCCCGCGGCAGACCGGGCGCAATTTCTGACGGACCTCCTTGCCCTTGCTGGACAGGCCGTTATCCTCATTGTCCCCATTGCGGTGAAAGGGTTCGACAAGAACGAAGTTGAGCGCCTGATTTACAAACACCGAGGCGCTCCATGGGCCAAGGAGCACCTCGAATGCGGCCTCCCCTCCCGCGAAAGCATCCTTGAACTGGGAGAATACGTTGGCGCGCAG
The DNA here is from genome assembly GCF_054921475.1 of Desulfobaculum sp. Taxonomy (NCBI): domain Bacteria; kingdom Pseudomonadati; phylum Thermodesulfobacteriota; class Desulfovibrionia; order Desulfovibrionales; family Desulfovibrionaceae; genus Desulfobaculum; species Desulfobaculum sp. The sequence goes on from NZ_JBUDSW010000010.1 coordinate 8,135, forward strand.
GTCCGCGAATATCCCGGGGCAGATGGGCTGGCGAGCATGCTGGGCTTTTTCTTTGATGATTTAGGAGCACTTTCCCGGAACCCTGCCGTTACCGCATATTTCAAGGATGTTGACGCCTTTTTCAAAAACAACACTCATTTATTTCAAGCCTCCGTCCCTACTGGTGATCACATTTTCGTCTTCACCAAGGACGCCTAAAGACGGACAGACGTCGCCATCACCTCCACATATCAAAAAGCCCCTCCAGAGGGGCTTTTTTCGTCCCGCGGCGTCAACGACGCCCTTTAAAGGGCACGCCGACCTGCAAATGCCAGTGGCTGGCGGCTTTTCCGCGCCCGGTTGCGTCCTGCCCGGATTCATGTGTATGTCTAGGTGATTCCATGTTCTTGGCGCCCACGCGCCAAGGGCGCCACGCAGACAACACCGACAGGACATACACATATGACACAAATGCCCATGCCCCCCGTCACCACAACGCAGGACAACGCCCTGCGCCGGGTGGGCTTTGAATACGAAATGGCAGGCCTCACCCCCGACACCGCCGCCGACTGCATCATCAGGCTGTTCGGCGGCCGCAAGGTGGAGCGCAATCCCTTTGACATCACCGTCACGGACACCCCGTATGGCGACTTCGCCACGGAGATGGACGCCACCCTCCTCAAGAACCAAAAGTACAAGACCATCCTTGAAACAATGGGCCTCGACATTTCGAAGTTCATTGACGAGGACAGGCTGGACCATCTGGTGCTGGAGACCTCGCAAAACATTGTGCCCTGCGAGATAGCCACCCCGCCCCTGCCGCTGGACAAGCTCCACGTGGCCGAGGATTTGCGCCAGGCCCTGCACGAGCAGGACGCCAAGGGCACCAAGGCGTCCATCCTCTACGCCTTTGGCTTTCAGATGAATCCCGAAATGCCGGAAGTCACCACCGAGGCGGCACTGCGCTATCTGCGCGCCTTTCTGCTCCTTGAGGACTGGATGAAAGAAACGCTGAACGTGGACCTTACGCGCCGCATGACGCCCTTTGTGGATTCCTTCCCCGAGGACTACAAGGCGCTGGTCCTCAGTCCCGACTACGCCCCGGACCTGCAGCATCTTGTGGTGGACTACCTGACCCACAACCCCACGCGTAACCGCACCCTTGATATGCTGCCGCTGTTCTGCTTTATGGACCGCTCCATCCTGGAGGCGGCCACGCTGGACATGCACCTCATCAAGGCGCGCCCCGCCCTGCACTACCGCCTGCCCAACTGCCTCATCGACGACCCGACATGGACCGTGGCGGCGGAGTGGGACATGTGGCTGCACGTGGAGCGCCTCGCCAGTGACGAGAAGCGCCTTGGCGAAATGGCCGAAGCCTTCATGCACCTGCACGGCACGCCCCTCAGCGCGCTGACCAGGCCATGGGCCGCACATGTGCGGGAGATGATGGAGTAGCCATGCGCCCGACGGTTTGGGTCACGGCCCCGCGCCGAGGCGGCTTGGGGCCGTGGCTGTTTACATGGCTCTGCCTGCGGCTTGCCGGAGCGCGCCCCATTCGGGTTGTGCCCGGCGGGCCGCTACCGGACGCGCCCATGGACGCGCTGGTCATCGGCGGCGGCGCGGACGTGGACCCAAGCCTCTACGGCGAACAACCCGCCCCGCCCCCGCATGTGGCCCCACACCATAGGCGCTACTGGGGCACGCGGCTCTTGCTCTCGCCCTTTATCTACATCCTGCGGCGGCTTCTCAGCCTCAAGCGCTCCACCTCCTCCGGCAAGGACCGCGACGAACTGGAAACCCGCCTGCTCCACCGCGCCGAGGACCTGCGCTGTCCTGTGCTTGGCATCTGCCGCGGCGCCCAGCTGCTCAACGTCTTCCACGGCGGCACCCTGCACCGCGACCTTGAAGCCTTCTATACGGAAACGGTGCAGATGCGCACCATTCTGCCCCGCAAATCCGTCACCGTGGACCACACCACGCTGCTCTACCGCCTTGTGTCCTCCCGCCTCCTGTGGGTGAACGCCCTGCACAAACAAGCCGTGGACAAGCTGGGGAAGGGCATCCGCGTGTGTGCGCGCGAGGAGAGCGGCGTTATCCAAGGCGTGGAGCACACCGGGCGCGACTTTGTCCTTGGCGTGCAGTGGCATCCGGAATTTCTCTACCACCTGCGCGCCCACCGGGGCATCTGGCGCGGGCTGGTACGCGCCGCAAAAAAAGAGGGATAGCCGTCTCCGGCCATCCCTCTTCGTTGTGGTCTCTCGCAGTCTTCGCCGCGCTATCCAAGAAAACGCGATGCCCCCCACAGCACGGCCCACACCGCGCCGCCAATGCACTGCCCAAGGAGCGGGCGGCGGCAGACGGTCACAGGGCCCATGGCTGCGCCGATGGGCGTCAGCCGGGCAAAATCGCGCGCCAGCCAGCTGCTGGCACTCACAATCAACGTGCCAAGGGCCACCACATCAAGCGCGGACAGCGCTTCCGGCAGCATGGGGAGCGTCACGCACGCGGCAACAGCGCCCATGCCAAGGCCCTTGTAGGTCAGCCTGCCGCCGGGCAAGACGGGCAGCAGGAGCGGAACGGCCACACTCCCCGCGGCAAGAGCGGCAACAGCCGCCCACACCACACCCAGCATCCGCGACCACGCGGCATCAAAATCAAACACATCCGGCCCCATGCCCGACAGCACAAAGGCGACAACGGCAAACAGGGCAAGTGGCCGCAGCAGCGCGTGCAGCTGACGCGGAATGCGCACCATGCGCTCGGCCAAGGTGAAGGTCGTTTCCTGCATGGGCACGGTGGCAACGCCGCCGTTTTCAAAAAATCCCTGCCAGTCCTTGGTCCGCCGGGGACCGTACACCAAAGAAAACCCGCTCTGGCCCATGACGATGTCGGCATCAAGGCGGTGCTCAACGGATTGGGGCACATACACGCGGCGGTGGCTAACCACATCGTGCAGGCGCGAGGCCCGCACCGCGTGCACCAGCGCCGGGACGGAATACAGGTGCCGCTCGTCAGCCTTCCATGAATCCTTGCGCGTGGCGTCAAAAACAAGCAGCCACGCGTCAATGCCGGAAAGCTCCTTGCGCAGGACATCAAAGGACATTTTGCGGTTCGGCACGGCCAGCACCGGTGCTTCCTCATCGGGAAAGCCCACGCAGTACAGCCCCGGGGCCACAACATGCGAGGCCCGCAGCACGCCAAGCCCGGCAAGGACCATCTCGCCCATGTCGCGCAGGGAAAGATAGGGCTTGACCCGCGGCACGTGGCGGCGGCCAACCTTAATAAATTCCTTTACAAAGGGGCACAGGGTAAACCCCGCCCGCTGCTGCGGCGGAAAGTCCACGCGTGTATGCGGGCCCTTGCCCGGTTCCTCGCCCCAAATGGCGGCCCGAGGATCAATGAGACAATACGCTCCTTCCATGGAGGACACATCGTCCTCACGCTTATGGATTGTGGAGTATTGCTCCTCATTCTGTCCCATTCTGCTTTTCCTTCTCAACCACCGCACTGCGGTGACGTCTGAACAACTCTCGTCGTCATATGCGCTGGCGAGCGTGTCCGCCCGCACAAAAAAAAGAACGCCCACACCACGGACGGCATCCGCCATCCGGGCACGGTGCGTCGTCTTCAGGCTTTTCACTTGGCTTCTGGCCCGGGGCGCTGTGGCCCGCGCGGACACGGCCGGGCACTCCCGCCCAACCTCCGCCACGATTCGTCTTTGGCGGCGCAAAAATTTTCTCGGCACGCGGACGTTGTCTTCCGCATGCCGGACGGGGAGCTCCGGCCTCTTTCGTCCGGGGCTCGCCTCCAGGAGACCAGCGGCAGAGCGCGGCCCGTGCGGGTCCGGCACCAAAGCCCGGCCGCCGCAGTATTCACCGGACATCCTGCTGCATCGTGCCTTGACGATAGACGCTCCCCAACCTTCCGTCAATATGAAGCAATCCCCATCGCAAAAAGGCCCGACCGGATTTCCGGTCGGGCCTTGAAGACGGGTCTGGCGGGGGCGTTTAGGCTGTCGCCGTTGCCTCCGCGTCGTCCTTCTGCTCAACCGGAGCCGCCATGCGGGGCTTGGCGTTCAGCTCCTTCTCCTGCGGGAACACAGGCAGGTAGCGGTAGGACAGGGACAGAACGAGCATGCCGTAGGCAACAACGCCAAGGCAGGGTGCCCACTCAGCCCAGTTCGGGATGTAGTTGTACCACTGGTCAAAGGGCATAACCGGGATAGCCAGCGCCTGAACGGTGAAGACGTAACGGTTCAGCGTGACGCCGGTGCAGTTCAGGATAGCGGCGGTGTACAGCAGGCCCGGAGTGTTGCGGAAGCGGGGCACCATCAGCAGGATGGCGGGCAGAACGCCGCACAGGCCCAGCTCAATCCACAACAGGCTTTCGCCGTAGCCAAGGCCGCTGTTGAACATCTGATCCCACGTCAAGCCGGAGCGCGGCAGCACGTCGGCGGCCCAAGCCCAAGTGTCGGCAAACTTGAAGAACAGATACAGGCACAGCATGGTACCGCCAATGCGGCACATGAGTTTCTTGACCTTGTAATCCACAAGGGTCTTGCCGGTGAGCAGCTCCATGATCTTCACGACCAGCACGGAGAAGCAGGGACCAGCAGCCACAGCGGACAGCACGAACAGGAAGAACGTCCACGGCCAGATGAAGAACCCGTCACGCAGGATGTAGGGGCGGCCAAAGAGGACGCCGTACATGCCGCCAAGGGAACCCTGGTGGAAGGTGGACAGGAACGCGCCGATACCGGCGATGAGCGGCATAACCACATGCAGGTTGTGCGCGAGGTTGTGCAGGTAAGGAATCTCGTTGAGCTTCCTGTTCTCAAGGATGTTCGGCACAAACTCAATAGCCAGCACCATGAGGTAACAGGTGATGCAGAACATCACTTCCGTCAGCATGGAGTGGACGTTGGCGTGCCAGTAGCCGAACCACGAGCGCAGCGGCTGCCCCACGTCCAGCGCCAGAACAAGCATGGCGCCGGAGTAGCAGATGAAGCCGACAATGACCGTGAGGTTAACAATCTTCTCAAGCTCCTTGATGTCGAGGATGTACTTGAGCAGACCGGTGAAGAAGGCTCCGGCGCCGAGGGCGATGACCGCAAGGTCAAACGTGATCCACAGGCCGAACCCGAAGTAGTTGTCCAGAGCGGTACGGGCCAGTCCGTCCGGCACGAGAATCATAAAGAACTCGTACAGACCGGCGGCCAGCAGCACACCGACGAACCCGAGCCAAAGCAGGAACTTGCCGAGCGAGCACCGCTCGACGCCTTCAGGCCAAAGAGCTCTATCCATTGTGACCTCCATTGCCGTGGGCTACGGGGCCCGGTTCGTTTTCAAGGTAGTTGTCACCCTGTCGACGCACCCACTCGCGCTTACTCATGTAGTACACCTGCGGGTCAGTGCCCAGGCGCTCAAGCAGGCGGAAGGTGTAGGGGCTGCGAGCCAGCTCGTACACCTTATGCTCGGGGTTCTTCACATCGCCAAAGGTGATGGCGCCGGTGGGGCAGGCCTCGGCGCAGGCGGGGATGTAGGCATCCTCGGGCAGCGCGTTCGGGTCCTCGCCAGCCACGCGGGCGGCGTCCTTGGCGTACATCCAACGGTGGTGGCAGAAGTTGCACTTTTCCACAACGCCGCGCGAACGCACGGAGACGTTGGGGGTCAGCTGCTTTTCCATGCCTTCGGGGTACACGGGCTGGTCCCAGTTGAACACACGGGCGTGGTAAGGGCAGGAGGCCATGCAGTATCTGCAGCCAAAACAGCGGGGGTAGATCTGGCTGACGATGCCGCCGTTTTCGTTTTTGTCCGTCGCCGTTGCCGGGCAGACGGTCACACAGGACGGCATGCCGCACTGCATGCACGGACGCGGCAGGAAGGCGCTGTCATGCGCGCTGCCCTGCTTGCCGTTGGACAGTTCATAGATGGTGATCCACTCCAGCTTCTTGAAGCGGGTGGGGAAGCCCTTCCCGGCGATGCGGTCAAGCTGCTGACGCTGGGGGGCGATATTATTTTCTTTGTTGCAGGCCACAGTACACGCGCCGCAGCCCGTGCACTTGTCTATGTCGATGACCATGCCCCATCTGATCGGGAATTCTTTGAATGCTGACATGATGCGTTCCTCTTTTTATGCGTGGGCGATCTCGACCAGGGTCTTGGACCATGCGGTCATACCGGTCTCGGGCTCGTCGGTTGCGGCGAGCAGTTTGAAGGCATTATCGCCCAGACCGCGGGAGAACTCGTCCCAAGCGGTGTGTCCAAGGCCCAGAGGAGCCGCCACAACACCGGTCATCACCTTCTCCGTGATGGCCACCTGAGCGGTCATCTTGCCGCCGGGGCCGGAGAGGCGGACCGTCTGCCCCGCCTTGACGCCGCAGGTGCGGGCCGTCTTGGCGTTCATCTGCACCATGCAGTCGGTTTCGCGAACGGTGGAGACGTTCAGCGGGGGAAGAGCGACCTTATCGGTGCCAAGGTTGGTCTTCACGATGGGAGCCAGCGCCAGAGCGCCAGTGCCCATGGTGGCCGGACCGTCAATGGCACATGCGGCCAGATTCAGCTGCTTCGGCGTGCTGCTGGATGCGGTGAAGGTCTGTCCCCTCTTGAGGCCGCGCCAGGATGCGCCGAGGGCTTCGGCCTTGGCCTTCAGCACTTCGCGGAAGTTCCGGTAGCCAAGGTCCATGCCCAGCGTCCCGGCAAGGCTCAGGGCGACGTCCGCGCCGTGGCGGGTGTCGAAGGCCTTCTTCGCAACGGGGGTGTTCACATTGTAGGTGGCTTCAGCCGCACCGTACGGAGTGTACACGTCGTCGTAGCGTTCCACGGTCATGGACGCAGGCAGCACAAGGTCGGCCTCGGCGGCCGTCTCGTCCATGAAGGAACTGATGGTGGCAACGAAGGGCACCTTCTTCATGGCGCCGCTCAGCTGCTCGGGCAGGGCGTAGGCCGGGTTGGCGTCGTAGACGACCATGGCGTCCACGCTGTCCTTGCCAGCGGCAACGCGCTGCATAAAGCCGACAAAGTCGCCTTCGTACATGGCGGAGCGGGACACGGCGCCGGGCACCACAACAGGAGCGTCGGCAACGGCCTTTACGCCGCCGGTAGCGCCGACGCGGCCCAGCAGGGCGTTGAGGCCAAGGGCGGCAAGCTGGATGCTTGCGCCGCCACCGCCGAGGAACTCGGAACCAGCAACCACGAGGGGACGCTTGGCGCTTTTGAGTTCCGCAGCCATGCGCTGCAGGTCGCGGGCACGCACACCGGTCTCGCGTTCAACGCGGGCGGGAGTGTAGGCCGCAACCTTGCGGGCAAAGGCGTTAAAGCCGGAGAAGCTGGCGGTCATGCCGTCCTGCACCAGCAGGTTGGCCAGACCAAGCGCGATGGGAGCGGCCATGCCGGGGCCAGCCTGCACCCATTCGTCACAGACCACAGCGGTATTGTTCTGCACCGGACCGGCGTAGACGTACTTGGCCGTGGCGGGCTTGCCGGAGGGATGCGTTGCGGAGAACGCCTGCGCATTGCGGACCGCCGTGCCGGAGGACTCCAGCGCGTCGGCGCTCAGGAACAGGACATGGTCCGCGTTCTCGATGTCGTACCCGACCTGACCTTCGCCGCCCATCATCTTCCACGCACGCGATGCGCTCTGCGCCTCGCCGTTGGTGAGGAAGAACTGGCCGTCAAGGTTCGCCACGAGGGCGTTGAAGATTTCACTCGCGGAGCCGGTTTCGTCGCCGCACACGGCAGCGACTTTGCCTTTGGCCGCGCCAACCTTCTCGGCCAGCAGGGCTTCTGCCTCGTCCCAGCTGATGGGCTGATGGCCGGAGGCCGTCTTCTTCATGGGGGTCTTCACGCGGGAGGGGCTGTACAGCAGCCCAACTTCCGCCGCCGCCATGGAGGGGATGGCACCTTTGCCCAGGGGATGGTCGGGATTGCCGGCCACACCGACGGGCTGGCCGTCTACAGTGGCGACACGGATGCCGGCACCGGAGGGGTCCATCTTGGATGCGAGTTCAGAGAAATATATAGCCCTTTTGGGGACTTTAGGATTCCACTTCCAATTCTGCGTCCAAATCGACACGTCGTCCGTCAGCTTCCACGGGATGGGGGTAATCATCAGCCCAGCCGTGGCACCTGCGGAGAACGTCAGGAAAGCTCTTCTATTCAACATTACGCCACCTCACTCTTAACGATGACAGACGTAGCAGGCGTTGCTCTGACCGCTTTCGGCATGGCAGCGCTCGCATTCCCACATCTTCATTGTTCCACGGCTGTAGGCCGGGTCCACACCAACGCCACGGCCAAAGACGATCTTATAGCCGCCGTTGGAGTAGTCCGTGAGTTTGTTTTTGTAGTACGTGGGCGGCGTATCCGACGTTTCCATGTCCGGGTGGCAGGTCGTGCAGTCCATGTCCTGGTGCGCGGCGTGCGAGAAGTACACGTTGTCCGGCTGGTACTGGTAGATCAGCCATTCCACTTCCTTCTCCTTGTTCACGTACTCCTCAACGAACTTTTCCTCGTCGGGGTCCGTGCCCAGCACGTCGTAGTGACAGTCCGCACAGGACTGCGTGGACGGGATGCCGCTGAACGAGCCGTCTTCCTTCAGGTAGTGACAGTCGTCGCAGAACATGCCCTGGTCTTCCACGTGCACGACATGGCTGAACCGGATCGGTTGCTGCATCTCGCTAAATAACACGCGGGGGAAGACCCACCATCCTACAAAGAGCATCGCCACAAATCCGACGAAGAATGGCAACGCCCCTCCACTGCTCGAAGATTTTTTCACCATGTGCTCTCGCCTCATCCTTAGGTAGAATGTTTTGACCGCCGGGTCCCCCCCGGTCTCTTCCCGGTCACGGGAAACGACTGCCCTAAGGCCCTCGCCACAGCCCCAAGGCAGACGCCCCACCCCGGGCACCAAAATGCCGGAGTGCGATTTCCGCCGTGGGACAAAAATCCTTAAAAATTCCCATTATGACCGAGGCAGTTCTAGGCATGAGAACCTAGACGTGTCAAGGCCTAATGAAAAAATTCACGAACCGCGATTTCCGTTTTAGCTGACGTCCTTGGAAGCCTTTATCCGTCCGTATTCGTCGTCAAACCGGACGATGTCGTCCTCCTCCAAATACGGCCCGCTTTGGATTTCGATAATTTCCACCGGAACCTTGCCGGGATTGGCAAGCCTATGCATGGACGTCTTGGGAATATCGACGGATTGGTTTTCGTACAGGAGCATCTCGTCGTCATCCACCCGCACCTGCGCGGTGCCGCTGATGACCACCCAGTGTTCGCTGCGGTGGTGGTGCTTTTGCAGGGACAGCTTGGCCCCGGGCAGCACCTCGATGCGCTTGATTTTATAATGCGGGCCTTCCTCCAGCACGGTGTAGCTGCCCCACGGGCGGTGCACCGTCACGTGCGCCTCCACAAGGGAGCTGCCCTCGCTTTTCAGAGTACCCACCACGTCCTTGACGCGCTGGACCTTGTCCGCCGGACAAATAAGCGTGGCGTCGCGGGTCTGCACCACAATAAGCCCCTCCACCTCCACGGCGGCAAGCTTGCCCCCGCGCGACAGAAGCAGGCTGTCCTTGCAGTCCAGATTCAGCACGTCGCCGCGCACCACGTTGCCGTTTGCATCCTTGTCGCCAAGGCGGTGCAGGGCCTCCCAGCTGCCAAGGTCGTCCCAGCCAAAGTCCGCGCGCACCACGGCCTGCTGACCAACCTTCTCCATGATTCCGTAGTCCACGGAGATGTCCGGAAGTCCGGCGTAGCCGTCCACCAGCGCGCGCTCGCCCCGCTGCTGCCACCACGCGTCCAGCTCGGGCTGAAACTCCGCCACGGCATCCATAAACGCCTTGATGCTGAACACGAACATCCCGCTGTTCCAGTAGTGCTCGCCGTCCGCAAGGTAGCGCTTGGCGGTCTCCAGATCCGGCTTTTCCACAAAGGCCGCAACCTCGAAGCCCTCGTCCCCAAGGGACGCGCCGCGCTGGATGTAGCCGTAGCCCGTCTCGGGATAGCCCGGCGTCACGCCAAAGGTCACAAACCAGCCCTCGCGGGCAAGGCGCACGCCACGCTCCAAAGCGTCGTGCCAGACCTCGGGCTTATGAATCATATGGTCGGAGGGGAACACCGCCACCACCGCGTCGGGGTCGCGCTCAAGGGCGCGCTCCATGCCCAGCATGATGGCCGGGAGCGTGTTGCGGCGCATGGGTTCGGCCAAAACCTGACCGTCCAGCCCCGTGTCCAAAGTGCGGAGCTGACTGCGCACTTCAAAGACATGCTCCTCGTTGGTGACGACCCACAGGTCCTGCGGGTCAAATATGGACAGAGACCGGGAGACGGTCTCCTGCAGCAAGGTCTGCTCGCCTGTGAGGGCAAGCAACTGCTTGGGGTACAAACTGCGGGAATACGGCCACAGCCGCGTCCCGGAACCACCTGCCAAAACGATGGCCTGACATCCCTCCAGCCGTTTTGGCGCGGGGGTCTGCTCTGTCATGGATGCTGTCCTTGGGTCGAGTGTTTGTATGCTGTTGCCTTCCGGCCGTTACGACGCGGCGTCAAACCGGAACGGGGACGCAAAATCCCTCAGGCGTTGCAAATGCTTGTCCTTGTCGGAGAGGATGGGGTCCTGTTCCGGCCAATCAATGCCAAGGTCCGGGTCGTTCCAAAAAATGCCGGAGTCGCACTCCGGCGAGTAGAAGGCGTCCACCTTATACTGAAACTCCACCTCGTCCGTCAGCGTCAGATAGGCGTGGGCAAAGCCCTTGGGGACGAACATTTGCAGAAAATTCTCTTCGCTCAGTGTTTCGGCGTGCCACTTGCCGTAGGTGGGTGAGCCAACGCGCAGGTCCACGACCACGTCGTACACCGCGCCGCGCGTTACGCGAACGAGCTTGGACTGCGCCGCTGGCGGCGCCTGAAAGTGCAAGCCCCGCAACACGCCCCGCTTGACGGAACGCGCGTGGTTGTCCTGCACAAAATCGACCTCTATCCCGTGTTCGGCAAAAACCCGGCGGCTCCAGCTCTCAAGGAAAAATCCCCGTCCGTCGCCGTGTACTGCGGGCCTGATGATGAACAGTCCGGGAAAACCGGTCTCCTGAATTTCCACTTTTTTTCCTCCCGACATAAGAATGTCAAATCCTTACCCGAGTTTGTGGCGTGACACAACTCGCGCGCACCGCGTCCCCCCTTCCAGACGAAGGTTTGACACGATGATTCCCATCTGCATATATCCCAAGCAGCTCACTTCAGGGACTGCGGCGCAGCACCACCTCCAACCATCACCTTCGGGACGGAGTAGACGGACATGCACGAGCACCTGCCCCCGGAACGACTCCTTGCGCGAGACGAGCGCCTTCGCGAGGAACTTCAACGCGTCACCCGCGAACGCGACGCCCTTGCCGCGTCAAAAAGCCAACTCGATTCGCTGCTTGAAGCTTCCCCATACATTTTTTATTCCGCTCCGTTCACCGCCTACGGTCCCATCTCCGCCATCAGCCCCAATATTGCAGGCATCCTTGGCTACACTCCCGACGAGGTTGTCGCCGACCCGGACTTTTGGCGCTCCCGCATCCATCCGGACGACCCAGCGCCAGCCATTGCAGCGCAGCGCCTGCCCATTTCAGGACGGCACACCGCCGAGTACCGCTTCCGCCATGCGGACGGCTCGTGGCGGATGCTTCGTGATGCTATGACCCTCTGCGCCGGGGACGGCGAAACAGCCACCATCACCGGCATTATCACGGATATCACGGACGAGATGACGCTTGCGCCACAGCCCAGCGCGCCCTGCTCGCAGGACGCCCCGTGCAGCGCCCCGCGCGACGCCGCAGGGGAATGCCATTTTGCGCTCTCCCTCGCCCGGCTGGAAGACCTCCTCTCCAGCGCGCCATTTATTCTCTATTGCGTCCTCGACACCGACGGCTTTCCGGGGTTGTACATCAGCCCCAGCATCACGGACATCCTCGGCTACACGGTGGAGGAAGCGACCGGCAGTACGGAGTTTTTCCTCCAGCACATGCATCCCGACGACCTTGGGGTCATTGACGTGGAGGATGTGCTCCAGTCCCTTGGGCACCACATGGTGGAATACCGCTTCCGTCACGCCGACGGTACATGGCGCTGGATTCGTGATGAAATGGTGCTGACCACCACGGCAGACGGCGAAAAACGCATTGTGGGCCTAATGATGGACGTCACCCCGCAACGCGAAGCCGCCGTCCGGATGAAGCGGCACGATTCCTTCTTCAAGGCTATCTTCGACAGCTCGCCGTCGGGCATTCTCATCACCAACAAAGACAGCTTCATCATCGACGCCAACCGGAAAGCGGCGGAGATATTTGGGTATACCAAAGGGGAGCTGTTAGGGAAACATCCTGACGATCTCACCCACCCAGACGACTACGCCATCACCCGTGAAATCATCGATTCCATGGACAGCGTGAACGCCTCGTGCACGCTGGAAAAACGCTACCTCCACAAAAATGGGCAGCCATTCTGGGCCGATGTCCGCGTCAGCGCCATCTACACGGCATCCGGGACCAAGGAATACGCCATCGTCACCATCAACGACGTGACGGAACGCATGCATGCGCAGCAGCGCCTGCGCCGCACCGAAGAGGAAAAGCACACCATCCTCTCCACCATTTCGGAAATCGTCATCCGGCACGACCTGTCCCACACCGTGCTGTGGGGCAACGAGGCCGCCACGCGCTCGCTGCACCTGAAGCAGGAGGACCTTGCCTCCCGCAAATGCTACGAACTGTGGCACAACCGCACCGCCCCATGCGAGGGCTGTCCCGTACGCGAAGCCATCGACACAGGCGATCCCATTGCGCGCGAGATGACCACGCCGGACGGGCATGTGTGGTTTGTGACGGGCTACCCTGTCTTTGATGCGCAAGGCGCCGTCACCGGCGCCATTGAGGTGGCGCGCAACATCACCGAACAAAAATTCGCCGAAGAAGCCCTGCGCCGGTCGGAGTCCGAAAAACAGCTTATTCTGTCCACCATCACGGAGACCGTCGTCCACCAGACCGCGGACCGCCGCATCATCTGGGCCAACTCCGCCGCCGCGGACGCCGCAGGACGCGAACTGGACGACATGGTCAACAACGCCTGCCACAGCATCTTTACGGGCCGCGACACGCCCTGCCCCGGCTGTCCGGTGGAGCGCGTTCTGGAAACGGGCACCACCATGCGCAACGAAGTCACGCACGCCGACGGCTCCATCTGGGAGGTACAGTACTACGCCCTGCGCACAGGAGAGGACGAGCACGGCAGCATCCTCAAGGTCTCCCGCGAAATCACGGAGAACAAGCGCATAGAGGACAACCTGCGCCGCGCCCGCGACCTGGCGCAGGATGCCAGCACAATGAAGACGGAATTCCTCGCCAATATGAGCCACGAGCTGCGCTCGCCCCTCAACGGCGTGCTGGGCATGCTGGATGTGCTGCTGGATACGGAACTGGACTACGAGCAGCGCGACTGTGTGGAAACCGCCCTGCAGGCCGGAGAAGGCCTGTTGACCATCATCAACGACATTTTGGACTTCTCCAAGTTGCAGGCGGACATGATTACCCTGTCCCACAACGAGTTCAATCTGCGGCGCACCATCCGCATGGTCATCAACACCTTTGCCCAGCAGAGCAAACGGCAGGGGCTGACCATCGGCTACACCGTGGACGACTCCATCCCCAAGATGATCATTGGCGATGAAGGCCGCATGCGCCAGATTCTGTTCAACCTTGTGGGCAACGCGGTAAAATTCACCAAAAAGGGCAGTGTGCGGGTGGACGTGCAGATGCTGCGCAAGGCCACGGCCCCCGGCTCGGCGCGTCTGCTCTTCACCGTCACGGACACAGGCATCGGCATCCCCGACGACAAGCTGGAAACCATCTTCGATCCCTTCATTCAGCTCAACTGGGGCAAATCGCGCAAGTATGAGGGCACGGGCCTTGGCCTTGGCATTGTCCGCCGCCTTGTCTCCCGTATGGGGGGCATCATCACCGTGGACAGCTGCGTGAACAAGGGCACCACCGTGGACTTTTGGGTCAACATCGCCCTGCCGTAAAACACCTCACCCCGCATAGAGAACGCCCCAAACGCAATCAGGCGCCGCCCCGTATACGGGGCGGCGCCTGATTGCGCGTATGATTCAATCCCGGCATGCCGGGGCATCACCTGCTAGGCAACGCAGGGCGTTGCGTTCCACACGATGATAACCGCCAGCACGAAGAGCGTCCGAAAAAGCTGTTTCATGGTGCGTCCTCCTCTGTGAATCTGGTGTTCATGCGAGGGCAGTCATAAGCGTTGCTTACGCAACAGTCAACCCCGCATTTGCATTTCTCCCCTTCCCCTGCGCTGGTCCATTCCGCGAAAATCCGCTCCCTCGTTGCCTCGACGAGAATCATAGTGGTATAGTTGCCTCCTCAACCTTTGACCAAGGCAGGCCATCGCCACCATGCCCGCACCACGACACCGCCCACACCCGCGCACCAGACGCGTCCGCGCCCTTATGGCGGCGCTGGCGTGTGTGGTCGTGCTGTGCGCCCTGCCTGTGCGTGCGGCGGAGGTGTCCTTCTTTACCGCCGCGCCGCCTGCCCCCGGCGAGGAGTCGCGCCTTCGGGCCGCAGCGCGTCACGACGACAGCGAGGCGCAATTCCTGCTTGGCTTTCTGCTGGCGGGCCGTGCGGAGCGCGAAATGCGCGAGGGCTGGCACGGCAAGGGGCGCATTCTGTTCAAGGAGGCCGCAACATGGCTGCGCCGCGCCGCGCGGCAGGACCACCCCCGGGCGCAGTTTGCCCTTGGCTACCTGCACCTGCGCGGCCTTGGCGTCCCGCGTGATACCGCCCTTGCGCGCAAATGGCTCACCACCGCCGCCCGCAAGGACATCCCCGATGCCATGCTGCTGCTGGGGACCATGGACATGCAGGGCGAAGGTGCGCGGCAAAATGTTCAGCGCGGCACAGGCCTGCTGGCCTCGGCAGGAATGGCCTTTGCGCGGGAGCGGCGCTTTGACCTCGCCCTTGAATCCGCGCGCCGCCTCAGCGCATTCCGGCCCGGTCATCCGGCGGTGAAAGTCATTGTGCAGGAGGTGGAACAGCATGGCACCCAGCCCGAATCGCCCGACACGCTGTCCACGGGCACAGGCTGGCCCGTGGCAGAGGGATACGTTGTCACCAATTTGCACGTGGTGCGCGGACGTCCACGCATCGACCTGCTGCTTGAAGACGGCACGCGTCTGACGGCGTATGTGGCGGAAGCCGACATGCAAAGCGACCTTGTACTGCTGGGCGTTGAGGACCCATGCACCCTGCCGCCGGCCCTGCCCCTTGCGGCCCAGCCCCCCGGCCTTGGGGCCAGCGTCTTCACCATCGGCTTTCCGCAGGTCGCCATTTTTGGCGCCTCGCCCAAGCTCTCCACCGGACGCATCAGCGGCCTCAAGGGTATACAGGACGACCCGCGGACCTTCACCATCTCCGTGCCCCTTTCCAGCGGCAACAGCGGTGGTCCGCTGGTCAATGACCGCGGCGAGGTGGTAGGCGTTGTGCAGGCGGTTATTGACGCCCAGCATGTCTTCCACACCACGGGTGAACTGCCCGGAGAAATGAATTACGCCCTACGCGCGGAGTTGGTCCGCAGCCTCATTGCCCGCGCGCCCCGGCATACGGCGGGGCTTGGTGGCCGCATCAAATCCATCTTTGGGATGGGGTGCCCCGGCACGCTGTCCACGGGCGAGCGGTCTTTAGAGGCCCTTGCCAGCGCTATCCAGCACTCGGTTTTGCTGGTTGTGGCGCGCTAGCCCTTCGGCGACAAGGAGTCATCATGCGCCTTTTCCTCTTGCTTCTTTTCGTCGTGTGGTCCGCGCCTGCACAGGGCGCGGAGCCGCTGCGCCTGCTGACGTGGCAGGGGTATGCTCCCCCGCGCCTTGTGGAGCGCTTCACGCAGGAAACAGGCATCAACGTCTCGGTGACCTATTCCAATAATGAAGAGATGATTCCTCTGCTGCGCGCGCCCGATGCGCCCTTTGACCTCGTTCAGCCCAGTCAGGACCGCATCGCCGGGGCGCAAAAGGCCTACGGCTTGTACCAACCCATCGACCTCGCACGCGTCAAGACCGAGCTCTTCGACCCTGTCCTGCTCTCGGCCACACTGCACCACACCAGCATTGACACAACGCCCTACGCCGTGCCCTTTTGCTGGGGAACGTCGGGACTTATCGTCAACACCGCCAAGGCTCCAGACGCCACGGACTACGACGCGCTCCTCGACCCCGCTTACAAAGGGCGCATCAGCTACCGCCTCAAACGCCCAACCCTCATCGCTCTGGCGTTCAGCCTTGGGGAGAACCCCTTCCACCTGTACGGCTCGCCACGGCACTACGAGGACCTCATCAGCCGCGCGGCGTCCCTGCTGATGACCAGCAAGCCCCTTGTGGCCATGTACTGGAACACCGCCGACGAACTGCGCCGCGCCATGCAGGACGGAACAGTCCACGTTGCCATGGGCTGGGACAACGACGGCTGGGCGCTCAATGACCAGAATCCCGACATCGCCTTTGTGGTGCCCGCCAGCGGCGCGCTGGGCTGGATGGACACCTTTGCCCTTCCGGACAAGGCCACCAACAGTGACGGCGCCTACGCGTGGAGCAATTTTATGATGCGCCCTGAAAATGCCGCGGCATTCTCCAATTTGGAATTTTTCCCCACGGCTTCACGCCATGCCCACCGCTATCTGGACGACCGCATCCGCGTCCACCACACCCGCACCTACACCCAAAGCGCGATGGCAAACATCAAATGGTACCCGCCCGTCTCCGATGAGCTGGAATCCATAGAGGCCAAAATCCTCGACAGCATCAGCCGCGCCCGCTAAAACCACTGCGAGCACCGTGCGCAAACGGATCATTTTTCCTGCGCGCTACCATACGTCATGCCAACCACACACCACATATCCATCGCCATCCTCGCTGGAGGCCGCGGAGAGCGCCTCGGCGGCGTGGACAAGACCAGCCTGCGCCTTGGCGGCCGCACCCTGCTGGAACACCAGCTTGCCGTGCTGACCCCGCTGTCCACAGACATCTTACTCGTTGGCGCGGGGGATGCGGATACGGGCGCGGCGCCCATCCGCGCCGTCCCGGACCTGTTGCCTGCCTCGGGACCACTCACCGGCCTACACGCCGCCCTCAGCCATGCCCGTTTTGAGCGGGTGTTGGTCGTCCCTTGCGACGCGCCCTTTCTGCACCCGGCCTTGCTCCAACGGCTCCTCAGCGCCGCGCCGGACGCGCCCGCCGTCGTCCCCCGTGGCGAGGACGGGTTTTGGCATCCACTGCGTGCGGTGTACTCCCGCGCCATCCTGCCGGATATTGAAGCCCTTGCGGCCACGGGTGTGCGGCAGGTGGTACGCCTGTTTGACGCAGTCCCGGCGCATCCCGTCTCCTTTGACGACCTGCGGCGCGTGGATCCGCAGCTGAGCAGCTTCTTCAACATCAACACCCCCGGCGACCTGCGCGACGCGGAAAATGGCATCCACCACAGCGCCGGCCCCTCCCTTGCGGCCAAGCCCCGCCGCTGGAGCTAACCATGCCCGCATCCAGCGCCGCTGCGCTTTTGCGCCATGCCGCTGCCGCCTTCCCTGGCCGCCGAGGCGCCCCCACGGCCCCGGCCCACTCCGGCAACGCGGCTCCCGCGCCCCCCCTGTGCCACGCCGCAATCCGGCGCAAACGCCCCCACGCCCCCACGCGGCGCGATGTGCTACAGCTTGACAATTCACCCGCACCGTGCTTCCACACCCGCCATGGAGAATGAAACGGAACACATGCTCCGCCCGGTG